>DQGV01000330.1 GCA_003524705.1 Anaerolineae bacterium
CAAATGCAAAACTTGTTTTTCTTGTTCTCTCAATAACTTGGCTGGCACGTTGAGATATTTCTCCAACCATCTACCAGATTCCATCACATGCTCAATAGACACTTTGACTGCTAAATCAGCGTCGCCTTTTTTCAAAGCATCCAAAATAGATGTATGTTCATCATGTGTTTGGGTGACACTACTCTTAACCAATTCAGGTTTTCGGTATAACGCTTCATACAAAAGCCAATCAGGAAAGGCATTGGACACAATTGTATACAGTTGAATCAACAAAGCATTGCCAGAGGCTTCTGCAATCGCGGCATGAAATTCACGGCTAAGTTGACGTTCTTGTGGCATTTCGCTTAACTCCACATGCCTGTCCATTTCATCCATGATTTTTTTGAGGCGAGTCACTTGTTCAGGTGTAATATTGGTCGCCGCTTCACGCGCAATGATGGCTTCCAGAACGAGGCGCAAGCCGTAGGCTTCCACTACTTCTTTGGGATTCATCTCACGCACACGCACGCCACGGTAGGGGACTCGCTCTGCAATTCCCTTCGCCACGAGTAAATCAAACGCCTCGCGGACAGGCGTCATGCTGACTCCCATTTGGGAAGCAATATCTTCCTGCCGAAGCCAATCACCGGGCGCGTATTTCCCCGCAATAATTTGCCTATGCAAAGCATCAAAGATTTCTTCTTTGAGGATTTTGTGCGTTTCTAGGATCGATGCCATAATTGTATATTATATATAATTTAAGGGAATTACGGAAGTGGCACTATGTCATTGCGAGGCGGGCATTTGCTCTTTCCGCCGAAGCAATCTCATTAATTGTGTTGGAGATTGCTTCGCCATCAAAGTACAAAAGCGATGGCTCGCAATGACATAAAACATAGGTATAATTAAATCATTGGAGTGAATATGTCTGAAATTGACCTTGCACCACTCAAACCCGCAATTGAAAAATATATTCCGATGAGTCGCTCGGGGCTGTTGCCAGCCTTGCATGCGGCTCAAAATATTTATGGTTGGATTTCTGAACCTGTCGCAAATGAAATTGCAAAATCTTTGCGCGTGCCATTGGCAGATGTGCATGGCGTGATTGAATTTTATTCACTTTTTTATAACGAACCTGTTGGCAAAAAAGTGATTCGCGTTTGTACCGACCCTGCCTGTGGAATTAAAGGTTCGGATGACATCTTACGCAAACTTTACAAACAACATGATGCAGAACCGCATCAGCTTAACGCCAAGCTGAATCTGACCATTGAGCCTAGTCCATGCCTCGGCATGTGTGAACTTGCACCCGCAATATGGACGGTGGATGATTACAACAATAAATGGACTGTCAATGAAAATGAAGCAGAACGTCCAGAGTCCTTGGTCTATGGTTCAATAAAAGAGTTAACTAAAAATTGTGGCAAAGGTGAAACAACTTATCTTAAAGGATATGGGGAATATAAAGCTTTACTGAAAGCAAAGTCGATGCCTCAAGATAAAGTGATTGCTGAGGTAAAAGAATCAGGTTTGGTCGGGAGAGGAGGCGCGGCGTTCCCGACAGGAGTCAAATGGGAAGGTGCGTTCAAAGCCGAGGCGAGTCAAAAATATGTCATCTGCAATGCCGATGAATCTGAACCCGGTACATTCAAAGATAGAATTTTATTATTAGATGACCCACATTCAACGATTGAAGGCATGTGCATTGCGGGGTATGCAATTGGTGCAAGCAAAGGTTTTATTTATGTGCGCGGAGAATATCCATATATTGTGCCCGTTTTAGAAAAAGCATTGAATGAAGCGCATGATGCGGGTTATTTAGGAAAAGATTTTGATATTGAAGTTCGCGTCGGCGCGGGTGCTTATATATGTGGCGAGGAGACTGCGCTGTTTGAATCAATCGAAGGGAAGCGCGGCTTTCCGCGTGTCAAGCCGCCTTTCCCGACGACGCATGGTTTGTTCAGCAAGCCGACTGTGATTAATAACGTTGAAACATTATGCAATGTGCCTTTGATTATTTCTAAAGGTGCAAGTGAATATCGAAAGATCGGCACAGAAAAATCACCAGGACCAAAATTATTTTGTGTATCAGGTGATGTTGCAAAGCCCGGCTTATACGAAGTTCCATTTGGTGTGACATTGCGCGAGTTAATGGAAATGGCTGGCGGCGTTGCTAATGGAAAAAAAATGAAATCTGTTTTATTTGGCGGCGCGGCAGGTGCATTTGCAACCTCTGAACATTTAGATGTCAAAATGACGTTTGAAGATTTACGCGCATCAGGTTTGCCATTAGGTTCAGGTGTAGTTATGGTTTTTGATGAGACTCGTGATATGCGCGATGTATTAAATCGCTTGGGTCATTTCTTTGCACATGAATCTTGTGGAAAATGTTATCCATGCCAGATGGGCACACAACGTCAAAAAGAAATTTTGCATCGTATTTCAATTGGGCAGGTAGCAAAAGATGATTTTGCTCGCCTACAAGATGTCGGCTGGACGATGACGGATGCGAGTTTATGCGGTTTGGGTCAAACAGCAGGCAGTGCGGTGTTATCCGCGATGAAGATTTGGCCCGAGTTGTTTCAGGTTAAGAGTTAAAAAGTTGGCAGGTTTGAATGTTTTAACTTTTGAACTTTCAAACTTTCAAACGGAGATTATATGGAAATTAAACTGACGCTTGATAACAAAGAAGTAACAGTAGAAGAAGGCAAAACCTTACTTGAAGTTGCGCGTGAAAACGACGGAAATGTTCCTGTGATTTGTTATCACGATGCGACCACTGCCAATGCTTTGTGTAGAGTCTGCGTTGTGGAAGTTGAAGGGATGCGCGTGCTTCAACCTGCTTGTATTGTCAAAGCAGCTGAGGGCATGAAAGTCCAAACCAAAAGCGAAAAAGTGATTCGCTCACGAAAAACCATTTTGGAAATGCTCAACTCCACTATGGATTTATCCGAAGCGGATGAAATTCAACATATGATGCAAGATTATGCTGTGGATGAGAACCGCTTCCCTGATGCTGAACGCCGTGAATCAGAAGTCAAAGACGATAATCCGATGTATGTACGTGACTATTCAAAATGTTTATTATGCTGGCGTTGTGTGCAAGTCTGCGCAGATGATGCGCAATACACTTACGCGATTAATTTTGAAGGTCGTGGCTACGAAACACAAATCGGCACATTTTTTGATAAAGCCATTCCTGAAACTAGTTGCGTGTTATGTGGTCAATGTGTGGGAGTTTGTCCGACAGGTGCATTGAAGCCGAAACGTCAATTTTTATTGGAGCAAGGAGTAAGTCCAAGTGAAATTAGCGTAATGAATACCGGTAGAAAAAAGCGAAAAGAAAGAAAGTAACCAACGATTACGAATTGCATATTAAGAATTAAGGAGAAATCCTATGATTAAAGAAGATAAAGTTGTTACTACTACTTGCCCGTATTGTGGTGTGGGGTGTATGTTGGATTTACACATCAAAGAAAATGTTGTTTATAAAGTCACATCTCCATTTAACGCGCCAGCCAACAAAGGCAATTTGTGCGTCAAAGGGCGGTTTGGCTATGACTTCATCCACGCCAAAGATAGACTCACACAGCCATTGATGCGAAAGAATGGTGAACTCGTCCCTGCAACATGGGATGAAGCCATGAATCATGTCGCCGAACGCCTGCTTGAAATTCGTGACAAATATGGACCTGATTCAATCGGTTTTTTGGTTTCAGCAAAATGCACCAACGAAGAAAATTATCTACTCCAAAAAATAGCGCGCGGATTAATCGGCACAAATAACGTTGACCACTGCGCGCGTCTCTGACACTCTAGTTCAGTTGCCGGTCTGGCAACTACACTCGGTTCGGGCGCAATGACCAATTCCATTGCTGATATTCATCTAGCAGATGTGTTGATGATTACCGGCAGTAACACGACCGAAGCACATCCTGTTATCAGCTTGGAAATGAAAAAAGCAGTTCGTCAATATGGCGCGAAATTAATTTTAGTTGACCCGCGCGAGATTGAACTTGCAGAATTTGCGACATTACATTTACGTCCACGTTCAGGGACAGATGTGGCTTTGTATAACGCTATGGCGCATATCATTCTTGAGCAAGGTTTAGCAAACGATGAATTTATAAAAACACGCACAGAAAACTTTGATGCGTTCAAAGAAGCAATTAAAGATTGCACACCACAATGGGCGGAAGATATCACAGGCATCCCGTCAGAAATGATTGTCGAAGCCGCGCAGTTATACAGTCGGGCAAGAAGCGCATCGATCTTTTGGGCAATGGGCATCACACAATCATCACATGGTGTAGATAATGTGCAAGCGTTAGCAAATCTAGCTTTATTAACTGGCAACTTTGGCAGACCCGGCACCGGATTAAATCCATTGCGCGGACAAAATAATGTACAAGGCGCATGTGATGTGGGTGGGCTTCCGAATGTGATTACGGGTTATCAACCTGTGATTGATGAAGCCGTGCGAACAAAATTTGAAACGGCTTGGAAAACTTCTGTAAAAATTCCTGCAAAGCCGGGATTAACAGTGACTGAGTTAATGGAAGGCATTCATGATGGACGTGTGAAAGCGTTGTATATCATGGGCGAGAACCCCATGCTTTCTGACCCAAATGTGAATCATGTGCGCGAGGCGCTGAACGAAATTGAGTTTTTGGTTTCGCAAGATATTTTCTTAAATGAAACCGCGCAAGTGGCGCATGTGGTTTTGCCTGGTGTAAGTTTTGCTGAAAAAGAAGGCACGTACACAAACACCGAACGGCGTGTGCAACTTGTGCGCCCGGCCTTACCGATTCGTGGTGATGCAAAACGTGACCTCGACATTATTTGTGATTTGGGCAAACGGCTAAGTAAATCAAATGGAAAAATTTCTGATAATGTAGTTCATCCTGTTTCAGATTGGAATTATGCAGGTGCTTCTGCTGTATGGGATGAAATCGCCTCTTTGACTCCCTCTCTAGCTGGGATGAGTTATCCTCGGCTGAAACCTAACGGACTCCAATGGCCCTGCCCAACAGCCGACCATCCCGGCACACCGATTTTGCATAAAGAAAAATTCACCCGCGGACTTGGCAAATTTACGCCATTAGTTTTCCGTGAACCAGCAGAAAATCCCAATGATGAATATCCGTTTGTATTGAATACCGGACGTGTCTTGCAACACTGGCATGGCGGAACGATGAGTCGCCGCTCTGAAGGATTAGATTGGGTTGTGCCAGAAGGTGAGATTCAAATCAATGATGAAGATGCTATAAAACTTGGCGTTGAAAACGGCGATTTGATTCGTGTCACTTCACGACGCGGAACAGTGACTGGCAAAGCCAGCCCAACCAGTAAACTTCCGCGTGGCATGATTTTTATGACCTTCCATTTTGTGGAAGTGCCAGCCAATGAATTGACCGGCGCGGCGGTTGACCCGATAGCAAAAATCCCCGAATATAAGGTGAGTGCCGTAAAAGTAGAGCGAGTATAATTATCAGCACGCATATTATGCCCCATGCAATTTAATGCGTGGGGCATTTTTATCAGGAGCCTTTATGGTTGCAAATCTTCAAACCAATACCAATCGTGTAAAAGCGGATAAAGTTGTTTCATCCACTTGCCCATATTGTGGCGTGGGTTGTACGTTGCAATTACACGTCAAAGATGATTTTATTTTCAAAGTCACCTCGCCATTTGATTCACCAGTCAATCAAGGTAATTTATGTGTCAAAGGCAGATTCGGCTATGATTTTATTTATCATCCCAAACGAGTCACAACACCATTAGCGCGCAGATATTTATTAGAAGGCAAACCCAAACCACAAGGTCGTGAGCAAGTTTTCGCCGTCAGCACTGACGGAAAACCGATTCCTGATTCCCAAATCTCGAATGATTGGGACTGGGTTGAAACCGATTGGGAAACTGCATTAAATCTTGTGGCTGATAATTTAGTCCGCATTTACAAACGTGACGGCTCTGATGCGATGGCTGTCTATTGTTGTGCCAAAGCCACCAATGAAGATAATTATCTGTTACAAAAAATGTATCGTGCATTGTTTAGAACAAACAATGTAGATCATTGCACAAGATTATGTCATGCAGGTTCGGTGGTTGCATTACAGCAAGCAGTCGGTTCTTCTGCCATGAGTAATACTGCTTCACAAGTCATAATGAATGATGTCTTTATCGTCACAGGTTCGAACACATCTGAAAATCATCCCATCATTGCCTTACAAATGAAAGAAGCCGTACAAAAATATGGCGCGAAATGTATTGTCATTGACCCGCGCCGCATTGACCTTGTTGATTTTTCCGAAATGTGGCTTCCATTAAAACCCGGCACCAACGTGCCTGTGTTTTCTGCAATGGCACATGTCATCGTCAAAGAAAATTTAGTCAATTGGGAATTTGTCAAAAACCGTACCGAAGGCTTCAACGAATTTGTTGAGTCGCTCGAAAAATTTACACCGGAATATGCTCAAGAAATTTCTGGTGTGCCAGCCGAAGATATTCGCAAAGCCGCGCGTTTATATGCACAGGCAAAAAATGGAGCAATCTATTGGGGCATGGGCATTTCACAACTCTCGCATGGTACAGCCTCAGCACTTGCATTAATTCATTTAGCATTTTTAACTGGTCACATTGGACGTGATGGCACGGGATTAAATCCGTTGCGCGGACAAAATAATGTCCAAGGCGCAAGTGATATGGGTTCCATGCCTTTTCATTATCCCGGCTATATGCGTGTGGATAATGAAGAGAATCGCGCCAAGTGGGAAAAACTTTGGAACATCGAAGCAGGCGGGTTAAGCCTCAAGCTAGGATTAACTACCACTGAAATTCTCAGCCATGCGCACGAAGGAGGCGTTCGCTCGCTTTTCATCATGGGTGAGAATCCGATGATGTCTGAACCGAATCTAAACGTCGTGCGTGAACACATGCAAGAACTTGAATTTTTAGTGGCGCAAGATATTTTCATCAATGAAAGCGGCGCATTTGCAGATGTGTTCTTGCCTGCTACGCCGTTTGCTGAAAAAGATGGCACATTTTCAAATACGGATAGGCGCGTGCAAAGAGTTCGACAAGCACATCCGCCACGTGGATTGTCTCGACCTGATTGGCAAATTATTTGTGACTTAGCCCTGCGCATCGAATCTAGACTTGGAGTTGATACTGCCAAGTGGACATATTCTTCACCTGAAGAAATTTTGCGCGAGATGGGAAGCGTGAATTCAGATTATGCCGGCATCACGTATGAGCGCATTGAAAAAGTTGGTTTGATTTATCCTGTGCCATCATTAGACCACCCCGGCACGCCGACATTGTTTACAAAAGATTTTCCGCGCGGTAAAGGAAAATTCCATGTGTTAGATTATGTTCCGATTCGTGAAGAACCTGATGATGAATATCCATTTATTCTCACAACAGGTCGTTTACTTGAACATTGGCATGGTGGCACAATGACTCGTAACTCTGCATTGAATGAGGCTTATCCAGAAGCACGCGTGGAGATTCATCCTGCGGATGCAGAAATTCATGGCATCCGTAATGGCGACCCTGTCAAAGTCTCTAGCCGGCGTGGTGAAATTGTTGTGCGTGCAACCGTCACAGAAAAAACATCTATTGGCGTTGT
>DQGV01000167.1:0-3396 GCA_003524705.1 Anaerolineae bacterium
ACAAGAATGGCAGTGACTACTGTGTTGCCGATGAAAGCAGGTGTAAAGTAACCAACCAAAGCGGTGTTCAAGTCGATACCGCCGACAAACATTTCAGTAAGTGAGGCAAATAACATACCGACTGCTACGCCTGCAATGCCCCAACCAACTGCTTTGATGATATCTTTTTGGGCGCGGAAGTCGCTGATGGCAGCGGCGGCTAAACCAGCCACTAAGCCCATCAAGCCGTTACCAAGACTCCAATTCCAGTAGAAGCCCCAGCCGCTTAATGCATCACCGAGTGTGTTGCCGATAATGCCGGCAAGGAAACCAACCCAAGGACCATAAGCGACGGCGAAGAAAATAAGCACAGCTACTGCCGGGCGGAATGTTACATTACCAGCCGCAGGAAGAGGAACAAAATTGGATGCCCATGATAGAACACCATACAATGCGGCACCAATGGCGCCGTACACAACTTGGCGTGTGCCAAATTCCCAAGTACCTTTATCGTTCATGATTTCTTCTCCTTTTGTTAATAAAAAATTTGTTTGGACAAACGCTGACCTCATACAACTTAACCCTGTACATTCAAACAGGTTACAGGGAAATTCACGAAACAAATTTCGTTAACGATTCGGCTGGTAAAAATTCTCCAGTTTTTGGTAACAACTCGAGGTTAAGACTCAGAAGCGAAGTGGGTCTAATGCGATACTTCAATAACATATTTGTATCTTTCAAAACATCTTCTGGTTTTCCATCTGCCACAATGTGTTTATCACCAAATAACAAAATGCGGTTGGCATATGTCACTGCGAGGTCTATATCATGCGTAATAAATAATGTGGATGCAAAATTAGCAGTGAGAATTGAATGTGCACCATTCGATGTGTTGCATAATGCATCCATAAATTTTGTGTAATTCGCAAAATCTTGCCCAGCCGTTGGTTCATCCATAATCATAATTTTTGAACGCATGGCTAAAACTGCCGCAATGGTGGTGCGTTTTTGTTGACCAAACGATAAACCCAAAGGCGGGTATTCATCAAAACCTGTTAGGTTTACAGTAGATAAACTTTCTTTGACAGAAACTTTTATATCATCAGTCGCAAAGCCTAAATTTTTAGGACCAAACTCCAATTCTTCAGTCACTGTCGGTGCGTATAACATGTGCGTTGGGCTTTGAAATACATAACCCAATACTTTCGCAATTTGCGCTACGCTCATTTCGCGCGTGTCTTTTCCTTCCACTAAAACTCGTCCGCGAGTTGGTTTCAATAAACCAATGGCATGTTTTACCAATGTTGATTTTCCAGCGCCATTTGGACCTAATACGGCAATCAAATCACCACGATTAATCGTCAGATTCACATTTTGCAAAATCAATGGATACTCTTCCCCATAACGGAAATCTACATCTTCAAAGACGACTAAAGGCTCGCCTCTTTCTACTGACTTATGGCTGCGTGTTGTTTCCTCAACTTTATCTAATCCCTTAACTCTTTGCACGACCCATGGCGCAGGTAATTTGACTTGTTTATGGTCAATTTCTTTGGGGAGTTTTTCAATGCCACCTAAATATTTAATCTTGCCTGCTTCCATATATAACAAGCGATCTGGTTTAATTTCAAGTGCATCTTCAACTCTATGTTCAACCAAAATGACAGTTTTGCCTTCATCTGCCAAACTGCGAAAAACTTGTAAGGCTTCATGTGCAGAAGCAGGGTCGAGTGAAGCGAGTGGTTCATCTAGCAACAAGATAGATGGATTCATTGTCAAAACGCCAGCCAATGCTACTTTTTGTTTCTCCCCACCAGATAAATTAAACGTTTCGCGCTCACGCAAATATTCAATGTTGAGGCGTTTCATAGCTTGGTCAACACGCATCACAATTTCATCACGTGGCATGCCTAAGTTCTCAGGTCCAAATGCAATTTCATTAAATACATTGCTAGCCACAATTTGACGTTCAGGGTCTTGTAGCAATGTGCCAACGATTTGCGCCATCTCTGGAATTTCCATGTCATTGACATCTTTGCCATACAGCAAAACTTTTCCGCTTCGTTCACCACGATAACTACGCGGAATCAATCCATTGATACAACGCGCCAGAGTCGTTTTGCCGCATCCGCTGGAGCCAGCAATTAATAACAACTCGCCCTGCTTGAGCTCAAAAGAAACATCTTCGATAGCAAGTTCAGGGCGGGTGCGATATTTGAAAGTTAAATTTTCTACAGATAAAGGAGCAGGAGTCATTGTGGGCTTATTTTACTTTGAAAAAATTATTTCTGCCAATGATTCATATTTTGCAGGAACAATTTTTGGGGATTGAAATGACTCAGTAATGATTGCAGGGTCTTTCATGCCATGCCCTGTGCAAACAATGACGACTCTTTTGCCTTTCGCTTCAAACTTCGGGCGGCTTGATTCTGCTATGAGACCTGCCAGCCCAGCCGCAGAAGCAGGCTCTACCCACACACCTTCACCAGCCAGTATCTTTTGTGCAGATAAAATCTCCGCATCGGATACGGCGATGATTCTCCCTTTTGATTCACTTGCGGCTTCGAGTGCTTGTTCTCCACGTGCAGGCTTACCGATTCGAATCGCGGTGGCAACTGTTTCAGGTTTGTCCACAGGTTGACCGTAAACAAGAGGCGCGGCTCCATCTGCTTGCACACCTAACAAGTGAGGGTATCCTCTTTCATATTGTTTAAATCCAGCCCAGTAGGATGTGATGTTGCCAGCATTACCAACGGGCAAGCATAACCAGTCGGGCGCAGAATTTAATTCATCACAAATTTCAAAGGCGGCAGTTTTCTGCCCTTCAATGCGAAATGGATTAATCGAATTGACCAGAGCAATCGGGGTCTTTTGTGTGATTTCAACAACTAACGAAAGCGCATCATCGAACGAGCCCTGAATTTGAATCACTTCGGCACCGTAAGCAATTGCGCCTGCAAGTTTTCCGACGGCAACTTTGCCTTCAGGAATTAGTACGATGGAACGAACACCTGCACGTGCGGCATAGGCGGCGGCTGATGCGGCAGTGTTTCCAGTGGATGCACAAATGACGGTTTCTGCTCCACGACCAACGGCTTCACTAATTGCAGTGGTCATGCCTCTGTCTTTGAAAGAGCCTGTGGGATTCAATCCTTCAAACTTGATATGGATTTCGCAATTTAATTCTTTACTCAAACGCGGCATAGGAATTAAAGGGATATGCCCTTCATTTAATGAAATGATTTTTGTGTGTTCAGGTAAATTGAGAAAAGATTTGTAAGCGTGAATTAAGCCTTGATAAGCCATATCAACTCCATGCATGTCATTGCGAGGGCATTCTTTGCCCGAAGCAATCCTATGATTGAATTGGAGATTGCTTCGCCACAAAAAACAAGAACGTGGCTCGCAATGACATAA
>DQGV01000167.1:3648-4296 GCA_003524705.1 Anaerolineae bacterium
ACAAGAACGTGGCTCGCAATGACACAGAAGCGCCGATTATAATGTGACTTATGATAAAAATCCGAGTGCCAGCCACATCTGCCAATTTAGGTCCAGGCTTTGATTGCTTGGGCATGGCTTTGGATATTTGGAATGAAATCACATTTGAACCTGCCGAGAAAATGAGCCATTTTGTGATTGGTGAAGGCGCGGAAAAATTAAATAAGGGTATTAGAAATTTATTGACCAAAGCATTTGCGAAAGTACATCAAGTCTGCGGTAAAAAATTAAGTGTTGTGAAAATTTCGGCACAGAATAAAATTTTTATGAGCAGTGGGCTTGGTTCTAGCGCGGCGGCGATTGTGACAGGTTTGTTTGGTGCAAATGAAATTTTAGGTAAACCATTAAGCCAAAATGATTTATTGAAACTTGCTACAGACATGGAAGGTCACCCTGATAATGTGGCGCCTGCTTTATTTGGTGGCTTGATAATTTCAGTAATGACGCGTGAAGAAATTTTATGGCGCAGATATGAACTACCTGATTGGACAATTGTAATCGTCAGACCGCAAGTGGAATGGTTGACAAAAACTGCCCGCGCCGTGTTGCCCAAGTCTATATCAAGAACGGATGCGATTTTTAACATCGGCAGAACATCTTTGGTTGTGG
>DQGV01000173.1 GCA_003524705.1 Anaerolineae bacterium
GAAACCTCTCGCTTCACGCCGTGGACCGATGTTCCTGCAACTGCCTCCCAGCTATTCGCCTACGCTGATAGATGACCTTGCTAAGTTTCTAGAATCATTTCCAAAGGACGTTCGCTTGGGCGTGGAAGTCCGTCATTTGGATTGGTTTGACCAAGCAAATCGAAAAATGTTAAATGATTTGTTGACACAAAATAAAATGGCGCGCGTTGTGATTGATACTCGTCCGATACGAAATATGGCGGGAGATGAATCAATCAAAGACAGTGCTTATGAAAGTTTGTTAGAAGCACGCGAACGAAAACCCGATGTACCTGTCTTTGAAGAACAAACCACAGATTTTACTTTTTTGAGATACATCGGTCATCCTGAAATGAGTCAAAACCAAGTGTGGGTGGAAGAATGGGTTGAACGAATAGTGAATCAACTTTCCACGAAGAATGAGGCGTATGTATTTTGTCATACACCAGATAATTATCTAGCACCGTATCTGTGTAAAGAAATACATCAACGTGTGGCGAGTCAAATAAAAATAAATTCGTTAGCGTGGAATGAAATTGAATCGGATATTCCGAAACAAGCAAATTTATTCTAAGAATGCCGTTATAATAGAATCACTATGAACATTGCGATTGCACTCGTCCTCGGTTTGTTAATTGGTTGGTTAGTAGAGTGGGTGATTGATTGGTTTTATTGGCGCAGACCGCGCGAAGATAAAAATAATATTTCAGCCAGCACACCAGTGAAGACTCAAAAAGTAAGATATAAAACTGCGCCTGCTCATGCCGATGATTTGAAAAAAATTAAGGGCATTGGACCCGTGATTGCCAAACGCTTGAACACAGCAGGTATTTATACCTATGAACAACTTGCAGATTTAACGCTCGATGAATTTGAAGAAGCACTTGGCGATTTGCTACAACGTTTTATTAACGAACGCGCCATATTACGCCACGCCCGTGAATTAGCCGAACAAAAATCACGCGGGGAATTGAAGTGAACTCTCGCTTTGTACCATGGTACGACCTTTTCAAATTAATCGTTGCCATCATCTTGACGATACTTTTGATTTTTCTTTTATTGGAAGAACGCGATAGAAGAAATGCGGCGTTAGATGTATCACCCGTGCCAACTGTTACCGCGCCTGTAATTTTATCTACCGCGACACAATCGCCTCTTGACCCTACGCCCAGCCCGACTCAACAACCTCCGACATTATCTCCAACCGAAACACCTGCACCCGAAGCCACTGCTACAGATATAACTGCACCTGAACCTCCGTCAACTGAAACGGCTGTTGTTGAGACTCAACCCGAACCAGTTGAGTCTGCTCAAACTTCTGACCCAAATGAATGTCCGTCAAACCCAACACGTATTCAAGCAGGCATGAATGTTAAAGTATTAGATTGGTTAAACTTCCGCACTGGACCTGGCTTGCATTACGAAATCCAACGTACCAATCGCCCCGGCACTGAAATGGAAGTGATTGGCGGACCCGTTTGTACAGTCAGAGGTGATAATCCACCAACTGCTTATTTATGGTGGAATGTGCGCATGGAGTCTGGTCAAGAAGGTTGGAGTGCGGAAGCGCCGTTAAATTTCCCCAATTACTTTTTGGAACCAACTGAATAACATGTCATTGCGAGGCTTGTTGGTTGAGTAGCCACGAAGTGGCATATCGAAACCACAAGCCGAAGCAATCTTAAACTTTATGGAGATTGCTTCGCCATCTCGGTCTCGATACGCGCTTCGCGCACTCGACCAGCGATGGCTCGCAATGACATTAGATTTTTTCAACCCATTTTGCTCGCCATTCCGGTGCTTCAAATGCTTGGGGCCAGAATTCAATTTGTTTCCAAATTTTTTCATCTTTAATTGTTGAAAAGGTAATGACTCTATCATGTACTTTTCCATCTGAGACATTTACATCACTCACTACTACATCACCTTCAGCAACAATGTGATTAATCTTAAATGTCCATTTGCCTTCAGCGGGATAATAGGTATTAATCGCGGCGAAATTATCTCGTCCACGAATGCGTTCGCCAGATTGATGCCATTCTAAAATATAGTCATCATGTAGTAATTGAGCAACGGCATAAAAATCGTTCGTCTCCATGGTTGCCCAAAAATTTTCGATGATTTGTTTGTTGTTCATAGTTCACTACGGTATATAAATCTCGCACACACCTGCTTCAATTTCACAGCGCGCTACTTCCTCACCAACCCACAGCACGCGAAACTGAGTGGCATTTTCGTAACCATATGACGAACTCCAAAAGACTGTATCACCGGGGTTATCGAAGCGGACTTGAACACTGCTCATAATTCCAAACAAACATTCAGTAGGATAAAGATAAGGCGGGTCTTCGTCGCCATAGATAGTGAAGTTAACGCAATAATTTCTTGGCAAATGTTTTACAGCGTTTGTTTCCCATTGCCAACCTTCAAAGCGTTCCTCAGTTGGGTTTCCATTTTCATCTAAGCGTTCAAATACAAAACCTGCCAAACTTCGTTTTGCAAAAGAGCGATTGAGTAAAACTAAACTTGTTTCGTTATAAAACAAAGTGAAAAGATTTCCGTCTGGGTATAAAACAGTCGGCACGGCGAGTGTGGCAGTGGGTGTAATCGTTTCGGTTGGTGGAATCAATGTCGGTGTGAAAGTGGCTTGAGGTGGGGCAGATGTTTCAGTTGCTGGAACAGGCGTCACCGTAGAAAGAGGCGTTGAGTCTACTGTTGAGGTTGGTAAAACTATCCCCATGTTCAATCCGTTTTGAAAAAAGTAAAATGCTCCAAACCCTAAAAGGATAAAAAGAAAAATTCCGAATAGCCAAAAATTTCTTTTGCGATTTTGGTGAGTGGCAATTACAGTCGGCGGCATTTGCGCGGCAGGCGTTTTTCGTTTTGCAATTTGACCCGTCGCATCATCACGTTGAATAGTAGGCGCTCCGACAGGCAATGGCGGAAGCGAAACTTTTTTTGGAGCAGGCGTTTTATTGATTGCCGCTTCTAGTGCATCCATTAAATCTGCTCCGCTTTGATAACGATTCTTTGGATTTTTTTCTAATGCATGCAGTAAGACTTTTTCAACTTCTTTGGATAAATTTTGATTCACGCTTCGCGGTGGAAGGGGAGGCTGGGCGATGTGCTTTAGAGCAACTTCTTGCGGGGAGTCATCGTTGAATGGCACAGTGCCTGTAAGCATTTCATAAAGGATGACACCAAAAGAATACAAATCGGATTGCGGTACTACGTTAGCAGAGTGACGTGCTTGTTCTGGTGAGATGTAATGAGGCGTGCCAAAGACGTTGCCTTGTGTGCCATCTTGCACATCAAGCGCCATGCCGAAATCGCCGAGTAAGACGCGCCCATCTTTTGATAATAAGATGTTTGATGGTTTTACATCACGATGAATCACACCTTGACGGTGTGCATAATCTAACGCGCTAGCAATGGCACGCCCAATGCGTAAGACTTCATCGGTTGAAATCAGTTTTCTTTCATAGGAATATGAATCTAAAAAGGTGGCTAAGTCTTCACCATCTACATAATCCATGACGTAGTAAGAAAAACCTTGTGCATCATCAGCATAATAGATTTGGATGATGTTTTCGTGTCGCCATTTTGCCATCATACGCGCTTCGTTGACGAAGCGTGTGGCATAAGCTGGATGTTTGCGATAGCGTTTGTCTAATACTTTAATGGCAACAGAGCGATGTAGTTTCACATCCCAGCCATAATACACGGTCGCCATACCACCCTGACCCAGCAGTCGTTCGACGCGAAAGTTAGCAAGTTGTTTTCCTATCAGTGGGTCATTCATTAATCATTTGCCTTTACAGTATTATTGTCACTGCTTTACTTTTATTTTTCCTTGCGCAAGTGTTTCACGGCTGGCAATTGTAATTTTAGAAAGTTCTTGTACAAAGCGATTTGCGCCATTCACATACGCATTCAGGTAGTCTTGTGTAATCATTTCAGCTAAGTCTTTACGTCCAATTTCAAGGAGTTGTGGAACATGCGGGCGAAAATCTCGCAGATTCATTTTAACGACAGATTCTGAATCTGTAATCACGCTCCATGCTAATAATTTTTGGTCATTATCGTCTTTGGCGGTCATAAAACGAGTCAATGTGCTGGTGGGGGCAACCGCGCCGACATTTGAAAATACTTCTCGCCCTTTGAGAATATTGTTCAGCACTTCAAACCGTTCTGGAATTTTATCCAATAACCGTTGAATGGGAAGGGGTAGATGAGCCAATAACTTAATTGCACCAACACTGGCACTTTGTCCGAGCGAAGCAATCTCTTTGGCGCGTGAAAGAAATACGCCAAAACCTGCCAAAGACGCCAAATATACTTTTTGTGAATGATTAAAACTTGCAAACAATGCGGCTCTATCTTCACCAGATGCGGTTTCATAGGCTGTCAATAATTTTAGCGTTTGAGCATGTAACGCCAGCAGATTCAAATCTACAAGAGGTACTTCCACATTCATGGGGTAGACGCGCTCACGTGGAGATTTTAAGCTGGCATCCATTGGAATCAAGATAGAAGGATTGGTTCGGCTTCCTTCTTCTACTAATTGATGAAGTGAGGCAGATAAATCAGGTTTAGTCTCAGCAAGTTTATGAATTTCACTTAACAATTCTTGCGAAGGCGTATAACTAGCGGCGTGAATAGCACGATATAAAACTAGCAAATCATTAATGGTTAATTCAATTAGGTCATTGCGTTGCTTGAATTGTTTTCGCAATTCAAAAAAGGCTTTCAAATCGAGTTGGTCATTTTCAGCACCGGCTTCTGGCAAAACATGCGGTGACTGACTGACTAAAAACAAATCTTCTTCATTTAATTGCAAAGCCAGTGGTGCATAAATCGAATAGTCGGCTGGGGTGGGGGAGGGCAAGAGACTTAAATAGCGCGCCCATGATAAGGCTTCATTGGTCATGATTTCGGATAAGACACTTCCCCAAACGCCATCAAAGAAAATGTGAGATTGGTCAAATACAATGGTTTGACCCGTATCAAAAATTGTCATGGCATGAGAGCCGATGCCGCGTTCGGTTTGGCGTAATTCAGAAAGTGGCAATTCACGCGCACGTCTATCTGTTGAAATTAAAATCGGAGCAAAACGTAAATTATCTAATTCAGTCACAAGCATTGGGTTTAGTTTACTGCGTAGATGTGCCAAAGCAGAACGCTTGACCTTTGCCAAGGAAATCAATTGGGCTTGCATAGCCGACGTGTCGTTGAGCAAAGCCGTGATTTGAGCGCGAGCCGTCAACACACTCAAAGGGTTATTTGTGCCCGGCTCACAAGCAGGGATTAAGTAATAACTATTGTTATGAATAATTCCAATTTGTGCATCGCTAATATTAAATGGAATCCGAATTTCACCATAATGACCTGGGTCTAAATACGCCAAGATAGACATCTGACTTTGATACGCACTTAATTCTTGCTCAATGGCTTGATTTAATTTTTTCTGCCAAGCTTCATGAACATTAGGCGGTAAGATTTGTAACTTCGTTTGTAAAAATTCATCAAACTTCAAACGGCGATAGGTTGGATAGTCCACATTTGCCCCGTCGTCTTCTCTTCGATATGGGCGAACCAGTTCCCAGTCACGAAAGAGGCGGCGCGCGGTTTGCGTCTGTTCCGGTACAGCGTGAAGCGCATCTTCTAATAAAGCAATCGAAACTCGCTCCATCCATTCGTTTTGTAACAAAGCATGATATTGATGCAAACAATTGACCGATGCCATTACCCAAGCGGTCAAACGATCCACTTCATTTAAGTAAATATGATTTTGCTTTAATAAAGTATCAAAGCCATGCGTTTCGTTGGCATGGCGAGCAGTATCCTCACGCAAAGCATAATCCACATAAAATTGCCAAGCACCTTCGGGGAATGCTGACTCAGGGTCTTTACCTGCCAACTTCAACAAATTTTGATACGCCCACAACACTGCCGCAGGTCCAGCAAAAAACGCGCCATACACGGCTTGGTCTAACACTTGCTCCACGCCACTGAACAAAGCATTTACATCTTGCTTCAATTTTTGAATGGGAATTTTTCTGCCGGGCAAACGTGCCAAGCCACTCAAAATCATACCGGGCACATTACCTGCCGGCATAATCTTTGAAACCAGTTGCACCACGGCTTCAACTTCTGGCAAAGTCAGGCGTGAAAGTTGTTGCGACGAAATATTTTTCGCAACCGTTCGCAAATCTTTCGCGGTCATTTCAGTTACATCATGGATGCTGGCTTTTTTCTTACTCATGAATAGACAATTATATCTGTGGGAGGTTTTTAGCCTCTTTGCATATTTGTTAGGCGATAGATTTATAATGAAGGAATGCCCATTAAAGCCTTTAGACTTTCGAGAATCAACTGACTCCTTTGGATACATCCGCTTCTTCTCTGGATGTGTTTACTGCTTCACTCGCGGATGGTTTTTACACCACCTTCAGCACACTCGCCGCTGGGACGAAAGTTCTTGGATTGAAAAGCCATTTGCAAAGGTTGTACGAACCCGCAGGGGAGCTGAATCTCAAACCTTCAGCAAACGAGAAAACATTGCGAGAGCAAATTGCCAAATTGGCTCAAGAAAATTTACCGAACGAATCACGCCTACGATTAATCCTCACAAAAGATACAGGTGACATTTACATTGGCGTTCAACCTTTTATGCCTTTTCCTGAGTCGATTTATCAAAACGGCGTGCATGTGATTACAAGCCAAATTATGCGCCATGACCCGCGCATCAAAGGCACAGATTTTATTACCCAAAGCCAAGACCAAAGAAAATTATTGAACAAAGATGTATTTGAAATTTTGCTAACGAAAAATGGAAAAATTTATGAAGGCATGACGT
>DQGV01000264.1 GCA_003524705.1 Anaerolineae bacterium
CCACACAATTGCATTGACAAAACTTGTGGTACTAAAGACGATGCCTGTGTTATATGATTCAACAGCGGCAATCATTGGCACAAGAGACATTAAATGGTCACCTGCTTTATCTAAAATCTCTGCCCGTTTTTCAGGTGATGTATTTGCCCATTCGCCTGATTCGTGAAGTCTTTGTGCAACTTGCAAAGCACGTTCAATGTTTTCATTGCTAGTTGCCATTTGTGGTGCGATCTTTTCGCCAGTGTTAGGATTATGCACAAAGGCTTTCATATCCACAGTTGGTGAGATGCGTTCACCATCAATATAATCAAATAATTTAAAATGTTTTTTTACTTCATCAAGCGGAGGCATTTTTATTTCGGGGAATGACATAGTTATCTCCTATATATGAATAAGTTCAAACCACCGAGACACTGAGCCACAGAGTTTTTAATTATTTTTTTTCTCCGTGTCTTTGTGTCTCAGTGGTTCAAGGTTTTGTTTCTCTGAAACCGTAAACGACTTCGTTTCTGCACCATCACTAATAGACTTCGCCGCTTCGAGTCTTCCACGTTCAGCAGGGAAAGCCATCACCAAACTCATGGCAATATCGCGTAACATGCGAGCAATCACACCTTTATTGGATGTGCCACTTGTGCCAGTCATTTTCATGGCAAGTTGTGCAACTTCAAAACACGCTTCAGATGCTGTACCTTTTGCCATGCGCCAGTGTTGCACCACTTCGGTTTTTGAAGCAATCGGTGGTTCAATGGTTTCTAAATCAATTTGTCTTCGTAACCATAATCGCGCAGTTTCTAATTCAACGGTCATCTTGCCAATTAATTCTTGATGAAATGCGCTGGTCGCAATTGGCAAACCTGTATCTTCAAATTTCATTTTCATAGTTGCATTCAAAGCATAATCGTAGGCTTGTTTTGCGGCACCAAGATAAATGACAGAGATTGCAGGTTGATTGCCCATTAAAGATCCGCGACTGGCTTGCATAAATTTTACAAATGCTCCAGGAATGGCTAACGATTCTGAATCAGGTACAAAAACATTTTCTAAGATGATTCCATGTGACGCGGTTGCCCGCATCCCAAGCGCATCCCATTGTGGACGTTCTTTCACACCATCCGCTTCACGCGGGACGAAGAACATGCTCAAGCCTTCAGCAGTGTCATAGCCTTTGAGTTTTGCCGCCACCAAATATGCATCTGCGACTCCTGTATTACAACCAAAAGATTTGACTCCATTTAATTTCCAACCGCCATCTACTTTTTCTGCTTCGGTTGTAATATGCACTGCACTTTGAGATGACTTCGCAGATTCGCTTGCAAAATTCCCAAGCAATTGATTCTTTGTTCCCATTCTATGTAAAACATTTTCGGCAAATGCTTTTACAACTGGAATTTCTTCTGCATTAAATTTTCCTTCTTCAATCGCATCAAGCCCTAACAAACCTCTTGATGATGTTGAACAATGAAAGAAATATGCCAATGCAGTAGATGGGCATGCCGTTCCCATTGCGTATGTTGCGGCGGAGAGGTCTCGTAAATTTCCACCGAGTCCACCATACGATTCTGGAATCACAAGCCCAAGCAAACCTGCTTTGCTTAACGTCTCACGATGTGGCGCATAAAAATTTCCGCTTGCATCGGCTTCTTCAGCATGAACGCGTAATTCAGGCAAAATAGATTCGACTCGTTCTGCGCGTTCTTTTTCAGCAGGGGTTAAGTCATCAAATAAAAATTCGGCAGTTAGTTTTGTCATTTTCAATTCCTATGTTTGTTTGTGAAATTTGAAAGAAAGAGGAAAGAAGAAAGATAATTAAATTTCTTTCCTCTTTCTTCTTTCATTGCTTAAACAATTCCTTGAGTTCCGATAAAATTTCAAGCGTTTCAACATCATTTTGATAAATACTGCAAATCAGCATTTGCACATCAGCAGATTGATATTGATGAAATAATTCTTTCGCTATTTCCATTGTCAAGCCACGACCTTTGAATAATTTTGCTTTTTCTAGTTTGGATTTCAATACAGATTCATCTTTGGCGATTAGCAGATTGCATAAAACAGTTCTTTCAATAGAATTGAAATCGCGTCCTTCTTTGACACAATGCTGGTTCAGCACTTCAAACTTTTTCTTCACCTCATCCGGTGCGCCGATGAAGTTACACATATCCCCAACTCTGGCGACAGTTCGCAAAGTGAGTTGTTCTCCACCTCCCCCAATCAAAATGGGCGGATGTGGTTTTTGAATCGGTTTAGGTTCAAGGATGGCATTTTCTATATGGAAATATTTTCCGTGATACGTGGCTCGTTCTTGAGTCCACATTTCTTTTATTAATCTCACTGCTTCTTCTAAACGGTAGATTCTTTCAGCTGGTTTTTGTGAAAACTCAAAACCATATTGCTTGTATTCATCTTCATACCAACCTGCACCAATTCCTAAGGTGATTCGTCCTTTGCTAATCAAATCTAAGTTGGTGACCATTTTGGCTAATAAAGCAGGGTTGCGATAGGAAGTAGATGTCACAAGTGTAGATAAACGTATCCGCGTTGTAGCAGTTGCAAGCGCGGAAAGAAGCGTCCAAGATTCCATGAAAGGTTCTTCGGGCAATCCGTGTACTGGAATCTGAATCATGTGATCCATCACAGAAAGCCAATCAAAGCCGTGTTCTTCAATCCAGATGACTTTTTTCTTAATGCCATCAAAGATGTTGGATTCGTTATAAATAAATGATGGTGAATGAATTCCAAATTTCATGTTATTGATTCCGTAAATTTACAAACGCATACACTGTGACAATTGCCATCACTACCGAACCTAAAATGCCCGGCGTAGATGTGCCATACGCGCCGAGCAAATAACTTGCAAGCGCAGGCATGACGATGCGTGTGGCACTTTCGAGACCTGAGCCAAAACCTAACATGCCACCGATTTCATCACGACTGACGGCTTTGCTAATTGCAGAATTAATTAATGCATTGAATGAACCTGCACCTATTGCCATTGGGAACATAAAAATTAAAAGTGTGTTGAGTGTTTGTGAAAATGCCCAACCGATCATGCCGATTAATGAAAACCCTAAAAACGTAATCAGCAAAGTTGATTCTTTATAGCGTGCCGAAAGTGGACCAATTGCTCCGCCTTGCATAAGGACTAAAACAACTCCGATATATGCAAGAATGTAACCCGTTTGTTGTGTGCCTAATCCAAATTTATTTAATAAATAAAGTGGAAAAACGGTTTGAAATGTATTGAATGCAATTGCAAAACCAAGCCTGACCCATAACAACGGACCAACTAACGGGCGTTTCAATGCAGTTAACAATGCATTGAATGAAACATCTACTTTCTTTTGCGTTGCTAATTCAGCACGTCTTTCTTCTGTTAATGATTCAGGCAACCAGAAATAAACTGTTAGTAAATTGATAAAAGTTAATCCTGCAGATACAAATGCTGGCACTGCAAATCCAAATTGACTCAACATGCCGCCGAGGGCTGGACCTAAAATAAATCCGAGACCGAATGCGGCACCGAACATGCCCATTCCACGCGCACGATTCTTTTCGTCAGTGACATCTGCGATGTAGGCTTGCGCCACAGAAATATTCCCAGCTGTTAAACCTGAAAGAATACGGCTTGCAAATAACCACCATAACGAATTGGCGAAACCGAGAATTAAAAATCCAATCAACGTACCAGCAATGCTGATTAAGAAAACAGGTCTGCGACCATATTTATCGGATAATCTTCCTAATATCGGCGCACTAATCATTTGCATTAGTGCATAGGATGAAACTAATAAACCTGTTTGAAATGCGGTTGCACCAAATGTGTCCGCAAAAAACGTCAGCAATGGCACAATGAGTGCAAAGCCAAGCATGTCTATTAATACAATTAAGCCTACGTTCAACAATCTCTTATTCAAATTGATTTCCTTAAATTTGTTTTAGTTTCTTTCTTCTTTCCTCTTTCGTTGGTAAGGAAAGAAGTTATATCGTTGGTCTCTTTATATATTGCCCTTTCGCTTCGCCAATAATCTTTCCATTTTCAAAAACTTTATTGCCTCTTACAAATGTTACTTTGACTTTTCCTCTCAACTCGTGACCTTCAAACGGCGTATATCCTTGACCTGATTCTGATTCACTTGCACGCACAACAAACGATTCATTCGGGTCAAATAAAACAATATCAGCATCATAGCCTTCAGCGATATCACCTTTGGATAACAAACCATATCGTTGTGCAGGATTCCATGAAACCAATTCAGCCATTTTGTTTAATGAAAGTCCGCGCTTTGAACCTTCGCTGTGTAGTCCGCTCAACATATATTCTGTGCCACCAAAGCCAGATTTCGCCATCCAAATATCATCAGGATGTTCGGCGTTATATTTCATTTCTGTTGAACAACAAGCATGGTCACTGACCACCCAATCCACATCGCCACTTAAAACTTTTTCCCATAAAAATTCCACATCCGCACGCGGA
>DQGV01000055.1 GCA_003524705.1 Anaerolineae bacterium
ATTATAATCGCTAGCGATTATAATTCCGGCGCTTCTGTGGGCTCCTCACACTTTTCTTATAGACTACACCACAGCATCCCAACGGCCGTTATTACTCCAAGAAAGGAGCGGTAGCTATGGGCGGTGGAACTGATACCTAGAAGCAAGAGAGTGACAGGCACCGCGGGCTTGTCACTTTTGTTTATTACCATTCCCACTTTAAAACATAATTTTCATGAAGTCGGGGATTGGGGTTTGCCCAGACGATCATTATCCTTCCATCTATCAAAACCCGACGTGACTCAGGTCCAAGGATTTTCGTTTTTTGCAAATTACTCTCTGTAATAGAAACACTCAATGGTGGTCTTCCTTGTGGAAAAATAATTTTGACGTTTATTTTGTGCGTGTCATATCTTATGCCAGTTCCCCAAAAGCCGATATTTTTTAGAAATCCATTTTGCATATCCCATTCGATATTGAACTCATCTGTATCGCCTTTATTCCTAAATTCTCTTAAGGAAATAAGTTTGCAAGTTTTATGTCCCAGGCGAAATTGATCAACAGGAGTGCCAGGGGAGCAGCGATAGTTTAGAAACACATCTACATCGCCCCATGCCCAATCATGATAAGCTAAAACATAATCTTGGAGATAACGGACTTTTTCCCGCTTTTTTATCGTCGCACTTTCTCCATTTTTATCATTTAGTTCAAGTTGACACTCATAATCAAGTACTTCATATATGCCTTCATCAGCAAAGCCTCGAAAGATTTTCTTTCCAATTTTCCAAATTCTTGCCAACAATTCAAACCATGGAAGACCAAGAGCTATTGTTAAGATTCTAGTTCTTAAATCTGTATTATTTATCAAAGTCTCGTTCATTAGGTTTTTGCCAGATAGTAACTCGTTCTTCTGGTTTATTCATAATTGTTCCATTAGGAAGATAATATTTTCCTTGCATTTCAAACCCAAAATCAATGTTGTTTGGAATTTGAAGTGCTTCAGCCAGACTTTCATGTCTTTCTCTAGTCATCAGGTTTGCCATTAAGAAGAACGCGTCACTTTCGCTTTTAGGTTCTTGTGCATAAACACAAACAAGTTCGATGGTGTCCTTGGGCTCAAAACTTTCATTGGCTACGCTTCCTATTCCTACTACTTCTATTATTCCTTTATCCCATGTAGAAATTTTTTCTGCATAGGACTTTAAATTCTCAAATATTCCTTCATGTTTGTATCCATATAAATATCCAACTTTCTTCCCCTCGCTTTTATGGAATTCAATAAGTTCAATGAGACTTTTGGGAATATAATCGTCATCTCTCTTAACAAACTCCCCGAATACATTTTTTTGATTTTCAAGCTCTTGTAATGAAAAATAACAAAGTTCAATTTCATCATCAACAATGAGCCCATGTAAAAGATCCTCCCCATCAAATTCAACCACATACCAAACAGCAGTATTTTCTGGTAATGCAAATTTAAGTAAGGCTTGCGCTTTTAAACCTTGGTCTTCTGTATCATAAAAATCTGGAAGAGTAGCACGATCTTCATCTGTGAGTAGGCGACGTTTTTGAGGATAATCCTCCTCCATCATTTCCAACATATACTTAATGTAGCAAATACAAAATTAATTTGCTAGTTATATCGTGCACGAAATGCGTTTTGAAATCCATCAACAAAGGCATCTAAAAGGGGAGACTCTGCCATTTTTTCGTTATCGGTATCTGAAAATAATTCTTCAAGATGATCAATCTTTTTATTTTTGTTGCGTATTATTTCGTAAACCATAATGCGTTTTTTATTATCTTGAATTTCTATACCTGATATTATCAATACTTCTTTTTTCTCTGGGTCTTGAGAAGGTCTAAGGTTTGAAGGTTTATCTTCACCCACTGTACTCATCCAACCTTCGGTGACCATATAAGCCTTATTTAATTTCCCAATCACAGCACTTTTTGCGCTTGTTTGACCAAGAAAACGCAAAAGGTTCATTCTTTCTCCGTGAGTCGGTGGTAAATCCAGTATCTCACCATATACTAATTTTTTATCTCCTTCGACGATTAGTGCTGGAACATGATTTCCCATTCGAAGGATAGTTTCTTTTGCTTGAGAAACAACTTCTTCAAAACTAATATTTGGTTTTTGTCTTTCTGGCGACATTCGATAAAATTATTCAACTCAATAGCAAACATTATCTATCATAATTTATTTTCTTACAAATGAAAATTACTTTCAACAATTAGTTGAACAAGTGTTTTTTAGACCGATAGAAACTTGATTTTCGTTGATACTATAGGTACATCAATAAAAAGGGTCAGGCTCAAAATCCTCAAAAAATCAAGATTATTTTTGCTATTGAGGCTAATTATTAGTCGTAAAATGGTTATTGTGCGACGTGAATGTCAATTTACTCACCTTTTACTAAGTTGACTTATGAAAAAACTTATATACGAAAGCAATGGTTATACCGGATGATAATGAAACTAAATTCGTTCATAAATGATGTTCGCCAAAATATTCGTAATTATTGAAACAATAATCAGAGAAAACCATCCATTTGGAGTAAAAGGTGAGGCCTCCAAAGCCCAAGCAATTAATAAAGTAACTAATGTAAATAATATAAGGCGATTTGTTATAATCATTCTTAAACCAGCAACATATCGATAGATTACGAAAGTATTGAACGAACGGTTAATTTCAACCTCGACTAATTTGCATAGTTCGTACGCCGATTGGTTGGCACGTGTTGACACTCGGCCATTCAAATCACTAACGTAACATTTATTACTCTCTATATTTCTAAGGCACGATAATAAATGTTCAAATATTCCGGGTGAGACAGCGATCAAAGGTTCATGAAGTAATAAGTATTTAAGAATCACAAATGGAGATTGGATGACAAAATATTCATCGTTCGATTCTTGCGTGCTAGCAACTTCTGTTACTGTCGCATAGCTTACGAAGTATTCTTGCCAAGATGCGGGGTTTACGCGTGCCTGTGTTATAAGCCAATTATGTGCATCCTTAGCGATCCTCGGTAAACTGTGATTACTCTGACCCAAATGCCCTAGTCGCAATGCAAGCAATCCCAATGCTAATTCCCCTGGAAAGATCAATTTGTACCTTATTGATAGTTCGTGAGCCAACCAAGTAATGGCATGATCCCAATTTGGAAGCAATTGTGCCATGTTAAGGGAATTCACTGCTAATAATATTAATGAAGTAGATGCAATTGATGGCTTTATATCTTTAACAGCATTTGATGAATAGTAATATCCCCAGCCAGAGCCTACTAACTGCGCACTAGCTAATTCCCCCACCAATGTGTGACAAGCACTAAGCGCCCGTGGGTACTGAATCAGGTCGGTGGCGTTGAAAGCAGTCAAAAATGAGGCAATTTTAGGCATCAGTTGAAACTGATAATTATCTTTTTGTTCTATATCTCTACGCTCAAAACGCTGTAAGAGATATTCAATAGCTTTTTGTCTGTTAGAATGATAATTATTCTGATTAGATAAAACGAATGCACCAGCAACTGTTCCGTATAATCCAGTTTGTTTTGAATCCGTGTCAAGATATTGACCCCAACCCACTGATTGTAAATTTATTGGAATTGCGGTCTGATCAAACTTTTCACCAATCCACACTGTTCCGGCATGAGCTAGCGAAGCTACATCTTGTAAAAACTTTGGTGTCTTAAACCAGCTACGTAATGGTATCTTCTGGGTCGTTGTTGATAAATTTATCCATGCCAAGCTGAACCTCCTTGCCAAATTCCATGCCGCGGTCATCTGAATGTCCAAACTTTGGAAGTTTTCTTATTTCGCCGCCGCAAGTAAGTGTACACTCATTACCATTCCTCGCTCGCCCAATCCATTTTGCACCTAGCTGTTCACATTCGTCGCGATTTCGGGCATCAGAGCTAAAAGCAAATTGCCAATCGCCTCCGGTACTAAATACAAAGGCAAGTGGATCAATATCAAATTTAAGTGCCGTCTTTTTTGCAAGTGGACCTACGGGAATAGAATCACCATCGATGCTTAATCCAACACCACTAGCTTTCCCTAATCGCCAAAGATCCATCCCAACACCATCACTTATATCGAGACCACCAGTTGCGAGATGGCCGTGAGAAAGGGAAAGAGAAATATCTCTTCGTAATTTTGGTCGAGTGATTGCTTGATGTACCTCATCTTCCCAATCAGAAGGGCACAGTCCATTGGAAAGTAAATAAACAGCTGCGTTAAAATCGCCTACTTCTCCACTCAAATATATATCCTGATCAACCTTGGCGCCATTTCGCAAAAATAATTGTTCTAGGTGACTCGCCCAGCCTACTGCAACGCCATAACCTTGGAGTTTATCACCTCTTTTAGTGTCTCCTCCAATTACAACTGCTCCATGATTTGAAGCCACATGTTGAATGCCTTCAAAGAATTGTTCAATATTTTCTTGCGTTTCCGCAGGAGGAATCATTAACCCAACCAGCAGGGCCATCGGTATTGATCCTGACCCATATAAATCGGACAAATTCGCACTACCTAATAAAAACCCATAATTGAAATATTGATTTTTCAATTCTAAAGTTACTAGCGCTGGCTTATGATTCATTAAATCAGTTTTTAGGACTAAGTATCCATTACCTGCTCTAATTACGCCACAATCGTCATCGCCAATTTTTGTGACAATACTATCCGAATTAATCGCGTCTGAAAATATTTTTCTTGCAATATTGGGTACTTGGTCTACTAAATTTTTCATTTCTATTCCCAAATGGCTATGTTGAGTATGACAAACAAATTTATTGATGTATTTAATTTTTAGAGTGGTTACATTACTTATGCAATACAAGAAATTCAGGTTCTAATATCTCTCGCGCTTTTTGAATATCTTCGGGGATACCCCATAAATCTGAAAACAACAAACAGTCTTGCCAATGCCAGCGATCGCTATTGCCTGCCGCTTTAGACACAACACTTCGTAAATATTGATTGGGACATATTTGTGCCTCAACTGCATTAACCATTCTATCAGGTTCTGCAATTAAAATATATGGTTTACCGTAATGAGCCTCGAAAGCATCAAACAAGCTAGGAAATTCTTTCAGGTTTGGAAAATCGATCTTTATCTTTGAAGCTAAATCGTAGAATCCGGGAATTATGTGCAAATGAGCGTGATCCACGCAAGCACCAGCTCTCGAAATTTGACCTGAAGAGCCATGCTCAAAAAAAGTGGGCGCCGCATATTTTCTAGAGAAAATATCATTGACGTTTTCAATAATCCAAGTGAACTCTTCTTTTTCTTGAGATAACATTTCAGAGAATGAGGTTTTGTGGTCTCGACTAATGATTAGCAAATGTCCCCTAACCAACGGTGCCGTATCTAATGTAACCAAAAACGAATTGCCCTGCCACAAAATATCTGTGGACGCATCATCAGGGAATAATTGGTTCCATGCTGGTGATTTTTTCCCTGCTGCTAATATGCATAAGGGGCATTCTGAGATATCTACTTCACGCATGTATTACTCTCCCTAACTAATAAGAAGAAATTACTTTATTAGACTAATAAACTCTGACGGATATTTTGTGGTTAATCCCTTTTGTGCTTCTTCAGGGGTCGCCCACCATGCTTCAGTATGTTCAGTACTTAGTTGAATTATTGGAGTTTCTTCCCATAAGCATTTAAAAACAAAAAGAATCAATCCTACTTCGCCGGTTGGAAGGGGAATCCTAATGTTACTTATCGTTGCACCAACATTAGTAAAACTTCTTTTTTGTAATTGAAGACCTGTTTCTTCCAAAACTTCGCGTTCAAGAGTGGTCTCTATAGTTGTCGCTAAACTTATTCTTC
>DQGV01000358.1 GCA_003524705.1 Anaerolineae bacterium
TTCGCTTTCGTCAACCGCAGGTGCGCCTGCGGTTTTTTATTTTAATTTTACGGATAATACAATGATTCAAATTCAACTCACAAACATCACGCTCGTACTCGGAGCAAAAAGAATTTTTGAAAATTTAAATTGGGAAATCAAACGCGGTCAACGCATTGGTTTGATTGGTGCAAATGGTGCGGGGAAGTCTTCGCTATTTAAATTAATCGAAGGCGAACATTCTCCTGAACTCGGCGGATTCATCCCCCGCGCCCGCCTCATCACTACGGGATACTTGTCTCAGCACCCTGAGCTTGATCTTTCGCTGACGGCTTTTGATGCGGCATTAGCAGGCAATCCGCGCGTTGCAGAAGTCCATGCCCAATTAGAAAGTGTGGAGAAAAGTTTAGGTGACGTTGAAGTTTATAGCAATGAAAAGAAACTTCAACATGCACTTGAATTGCAACACAAATTGCTTGAAGAATATCAAACCTTTGGCGGTGATTCATATCCGCAACGTGTACGTGACCTTCTGCTTGGACTAGGACTCGCTGAAAGTGAATTGACCAAGCCTCTATCTGTGTTAAGCGGCGGTCAGAAAAAACTCGTAGGCTTGGCGCGTTTGATTCTATTGAATCCAGATGTTTTGTTATTAGACGAACCCGATAATCATCTTGATTTGCCTGGAAAATTATTTCTCGAAAAATTGATTCAAGATTATGAAGGCACAGTCGTCATCATTTCACATGATAGATATTTATTGGATGCCGTTGTGACTCACATCGCCGAACTCGAAGACGGAAAGTTAACTATGTTCGAAGGCGATTATTCTTCGTTTATTGCCGATAAAGATTTGCGATTGGCTCGTCAGGAAGAATTATTTCGTGCCCAGCAACATGAAATCAAGCGCATGGAAATTGCCATCAAGCGTTTTGCGATTTGGGGCAAAGTGTATGATAACGAAAAATTTGCTGCCAAAGCAAAGACGATGCAAAAGCGTTTGGATAAAATGGATAAGATAGAAAAGCCTGTTACAGAACGAAAGCGCATGGGATTGCAACTCAGTGGTTGGCGTGGTTCTAATAAAGTTTTAGAACTTGATAATGTTTCTAAATCTTTTGGGAGTAAAAAAGTTTTTTCAAATCTCAATCAAATCATTTGGCATGGGGAACGCGTTGGTTTAATCGGTGCCAATGGAGCAGGAAAATCTGTTTTGTTGAGAATGATTCTTGGCAAAGAGATTCCTGACTCTGGCGAAATCAAAATTGGACCAAGTATTTCGGTTGGACATTATTCGCAAGAACATGAGACATTAGATTTCAATCAAAAAGTTGTAGATGCTGTCAGATATGCAGGTGAAATGAGTGAAGGCAAAGCAACTGCTTTTCTTTTGCATTATCTTTTCACTTACAAACAAGTGACTCAAAAAATCAGTGAACTCTCTGGCGGTGAACGAAGTAGATTGCAACTGGCTTTGTTGGTTTTGTCGGGCGCAAATTTCTTGTTGCTTGATGAAACTACAAATAATTTAGACATCGCCTCTGCCGAAGTATTAGAACAAGCTCTTGAAGATTTTGTTGGCACAGTTTTAGTTATTTCACACGACAGATATTTTCTGGATAGAACAGTTGAAAGATTGCTTGTCATCGAAAATAATCAACTTGTGGAATATCAAGGTGGTTATAGTGATTATTTGGAGAAAAAGGGAAAAATCTAAACCCACAATCACGACCTCAAACGACAAACTTAAAGATAAAATATAAAAAACTTTTATGGAGGCTGTATGATGAATCGACGTGACTTTTTGAAAACCGCAGGGATGGGAGTTGCCGCATCTGCACTTGCGGCGTGTGCAAGCCCTGAACCAACAGAGACTTCTGCATCCAGTGATTTGCCTACATTGGATTGGCAAATGGCAACCAGTTGGACTCCTGCATTGGATGTGTTATTTGGTACTGCACAAAAATTTGCAGACAGAGTTTCGGCATTGACAGGTGGCAAATTTAAAATCACGCCTCGTGCTGGGGGTGAACTTGCCACGGCTACTGAAGTATTAGATGTTGTTTCATCGGGAGCAGTACCCATAGGACATACCGCTTCTTATTATTACATTGGCAAAAGTTGGGTGATGGCATTTGGAACTAGTTTGCCATTTGGATTAACTGCTTCACAACAAAATGCATGGTTGTTTGCAGGTGGCGGACTTGAATTGCTTCAAGAATTTTATGCTAGCAAATTCAATGTGATTCAATTCCCAGCAGGCAATACCAGTGCTCAAATGGGTGGTTGGTTCCGCAAAGAAATTAATTCAGTTGCGGATTTACAAGGTTTGAAAATGCGTATTCCAGGTTTAGGTGGGCAAGTGATGTCTGCTTTGGGTGTACAAGTGCAGACGATTCCTGGCGGCGAAATTTTCCAATCCCTTGAAACAGGTGCAATTGATGCGGCTGAATGGGTGGGTCCGTATGATGATGAAAAACTTGGATTAAACAAAGCCGCGGGCTTTTATTATTACCCAGGTTGGTGGGAGCCAGGTCCAACTGTTGAGATTCAAATCAATTTGGATGAATGGAATAAATTACCTGCTGAGTATCAAAACGCGATTCAAGCCGCGGCAGGAGAAGTCAATGTGACCATGGCGGCGCAATATGATTCAGTTAATGGTGAAGCGTTGGAGAGATTAGTCAACAGCGGAACAGTTTTATCTGCTTACAGTGATGAAATTATGCAAGCCGCACGAGTAAAAGCATTTGAATTGTATGAAGCCAAAGCAAGTGAAGACGCAGAGTTCAAGGCAATTTACGACCAGTGGATGATATTCCGTGCAAGAGTGCAAAAATGGAATTTCACGAATGAATTTAGTTTGTTGGAGTTTATGGAAGCGAATCAGTAGAGAAGTAATCAGTGATCAGTATGCAAGTAAACAGGTATATAGTAAATTAATTTTCACTTGTATACCTGTTTCTTTAATTCTGCGCGTAGGCAATAGAGTCTTTTTGATTTGTGCTATCGTTTACAAATTCTAGTGCTTTTTACTTTACTCCCCATATATGAATCGTGCCGTCGCCGTCAAGTACTGTAAGCAATCGTTCATCTGGACTGAAAACAATGTGATTTCCAAGTTCGCTTCTGTGAACTTGGACAGGCAATTCAGAAAGTAAATTTCCTGTTGAAATATTCCAGAAAATGAAAGCATCAGGATTACTTCCAAAGGCAAATAACAACTGATTATTTGAGATAAATTCCAAATTGTTTATTGAACGGTCTGAATTTGGGAAGGCTTGCGTTAGTGTTTTTGCCAGCGAAAATTCTGGCATATTCCAAATGTACACATACTTATAATATCCATCTGTGCCAAATGTTGCTAATTGGGTGAAATCTGAAGAAAAGGAAATATTGATATAGCCTTCAGTAGGAACCATACCTTGCCATTCTATTAATTCATTTCCTGTAGCAAGTTCCCAGAATCGAAATTCACTAACTCCTAAATTACCACTAACAGTTGCGGCAAAATTCCCATTTCGGCTGAAGTAAAGATTGCTATTATCAAAAGCCATCAATGTATCAATTTCAGAATTGTTACCAATATTAACAATTTGGAAACCATTGGTTGAAGTATCAATAATTCCAAGAAATTTACCATCAGGGCTAACCAAAACATCAGTCATGTAATCGAAATTACCTTTCACTACTGGAGATAAATATTCACCTGTTTCAACATCATAAGCATTGATAGCTTTTTCTTCAACTACAAGAACTTGATTTTCGCTTGCACTAAATTTCGCATCGAAGCCTGAAAGCGAAAAACGCAATTTCCCAGTTTGAACATCGAAAACATGAAATGTATAACCAGCTCTACTACCTGTAAGAAGACTACGACCATTGGATGAAAAACTTATCTCCCGAGCAACTTCTGGAAATATAAGAACAGGTTTTGATATAGTGCATTGTTCGAGATCCCATATGTGTACATCACCTGCTCGATCTCCATAGTAATTCCAACTTATTGCAATACTTCCGTCTAAAGAAAACATATCAGGAGTAAATACATTATCCGATTCGCTACTAATAGATTTTGAACAGATAACCTTACCTTCCAAAGTACGAATAGTAAGTTTTTGTTTCTCGCGGATAATCATCCTATCAGATTGAGGAATTAACTTCACATTTGCTTTTAGTACTTCAATATCTTCGAAAGAAGTTAAATCAATAACATGTGCTTCTGAATATCCGTCTCCGCTATCTCCGATGGGTATCCATTTATTAGTAACTGCCGCCTTACTGTTCATACTAAATATCGCTGACGATTGTTTTTCAATTAATATTTCCCCAGTTTGTGAATTAACTTTTAGAAGGAAATACCCATTTTGCGCCTCGTAATATGCAATATAGGCAATACCATTTCTTTCAGTAAAGATCGGGCTTAGAGCCTCTTCATTCCGATTGAAATCATGTCTCAAAACCAACTCTCCATTGTCAGTCGTGTAAATCACCAGACTTCCCCAGCCAAGGTAACATGGGTATTTAGAAGCATTTTTCTGAACCCCAAAAACACTTTTACCATCTTGGCTAAATTGAATCTCTGTAATTATTGAATCAGTATCTTCGATTTTGTTCTTAATCACTGTTTGAACGGTGTTAGTTTTTAAGTCCCATAATCTAATATCAGTACTAGCGATTGCAAGTATCGAACCATCAGGGCTGAATGCTAGATTCCCAGAGGCTGGACATGCTTGTGTTTCTACATCGTCATTTTCTCCGACGCGAATATCAATATAACCGATCTGTTTCACTGTTTTTCGGTCATATAAATAAATTCCAGTAGTAGTTGATACTGCAATTAAATTTCCATCTGGTGAAAGAGCGACGCCATTCACACTTCCTTGTCCCCATTGGTCTATTTTTTCGAGACGGGCAACATTACGAGACGTAATAATTTCTAGTTCAGGGTGTGTAATAACTGCTTCTACCGTTGGAATAACAATAGGTGTAGATGTAGG
>DQGV01000160.1 GCA_003524705.1 Anaerolineae bacterium
TTCAAAATTAGAAATTGACCCTGGACTAGTGAGATTATCTGTTGGAATTGAGAATGTGGATGATTTGATTGCGGATTTGGAACAGGCATTGAAATAAAACGTAGATTTTGTAGGGGCGACTGGCCAGTCGCCCTTACTTTGTTAATTTAATTTTCCTATTGCTTTTTCCACTTCATTCAATATCTCCCCAGACTGTACTAAGGTTTTCATCTTGTTATGGTCGTTATATAAAGGTCTATCCACTTCGAGATGCTCTACATGTTTGCGAATCACTTCGCGCGCTTTGAGTGAACCTTTACCTGCTGTGAATTCACGAAAATCCAAAGCTTGTGCCGCCGCCATGAATTCAATGCCTAACACACCATAAGCATTGTCTAAAATTTGATGATTCTTCAAAGCAGTGTTCATACCCATGGATACAAAATCTTCTTGGTCTGCCGCGGCGGGGATAGATTGTATCGAAGCAGGTGCAGATAAAATTCTTTGCTCCACAATTAAATGGTCGGCTGTGTATTGGGAGAGCATCAAACCTGAATAGAAGCCTGGCTCGTGTGCAAGAAAATCTGGCAAGCCTTGTGAAAGTGCTGGATTCGTTAAGCGATTCAACCTTCTTTCAGATAAAACACACACCATCGTAATCGCCGCACCAGCCATATCCATTGGCAATGCAACAGGTGAGCCTTGAAAGTTTGCACCTGTTAAAGTTAATTTATCTTCTGGAATAAAAATCGGATTATCCCCCACGCCATTGAGTTCAATTTCCACTTGTGACCTTGCATACGCAATCGCATCACGTGCCGTGCCAATCACTTGTGGTGTGGAACGCATCGAATATGCATCTTGCACTTTCGTTTTCATCTTGCCCGTTGCTAAATCTGAACCTTCAATCACCTTCGCAATATTTTTTGCGGATGTAATCGCGCCGTTGAAGCCACGTAGTTCATGCAGTTTTGTATTATATGGTTTCATATTTCCAAGCAACGCTTCAATCGACATCGCCGCCGCAATCTCGGCTTGTTTCAAAAATCTTTCCATGTCATAAATATGAATGGCAGACATAGCGGTTAAAACATTTGACCCGTTGATTGCCGCCAAGCCATCACGTGCTTGCAAACCTGGGATTTTAATTCCAGCACGCTTCATCGCTTCTTGACCTGAGAGTCTTTCGCCCTGATAGAATGCTTCGCCTTCACCCATCAGCAATAACATGGCTTGTGCCATCGGAGCAAGGTCACCACTTGCACCTACAGAACCCTTTGTTGAAACAACAGGTGTAACACCTTTGTTTAACATTTCTACAAGCGTAAGAGTGATTTCAGGTCGGCAACCAGAATTCCCGTGAGCATGAACGTTGATTCGCCCAGCCAATGCTCCACGAACATATTCAATTGGTAATGGTTCACCAATCCCAGCGGCGTGGTTGTAAATCAAATATTTTTGAAATTCTTTTACTTGCTCGTCATTGAGCATCGTCTCTGAAAATTCCCCAATGCCTGTGTTTGTGCCATACATAATTTCTTTGTTGGCAAGTTTTTCTTCCAACATAGCGCGACATACTTTTATTCTTTCCAATGCTTCGGGGGCAAGTTCCACTTTTTCGTTATCTCGTGCAATGGCAACGAGTTTTTCAACTGTCAGATTTGAGCCGTTGAGGGTGATGGTCATTCGCTTCTCCTAGGTTGGGATTTTCTTTATTGTACCTGTAAGTGACTGTCACCTTACGAAAATGTTAAGCAAATTCGTTATTGCATTTCACTAGAATAGGTGATAGAATTTCGTTGCTCATCATTAGGGTGCCCCCCTCACCCTAGTGGTGAGTATTTTTTTAAGGGTTTGGCTATTTCTGTAGCTCGATAAGAGTTCTCCAAGTTTCATGGTTCATTTTCCAACGAATAACAACTCTTGCTTCGTTGTCCCAACTTGTAGTGAGCAAAATTGGTAGCATATTTTCAGAGAGCGGAAAGTTCTGCCTAGAATAACTGATAATACTTTGTGTGTTGCCAGATATTGCCGTTGGGGGATAATCAAAATGACATCCCAAACAAATACTTGGAATATTCACTTTCAACTCAGGGCGGTGTGTGCTTTCAAATACGTCACCATGACTCATAAATAGTGAGAATATTTCTTTCTTTGAGGTCAGCCCACCAGTAAAATGCTTGAAAAGTTGCTTTCGATTCAATTCAAATTCATAAAAAGTTTGATGTGGATTGAAACGACGAATTTGAATTGTTTCAATCAGTGGTGAGAGTATCAATTCACCTGTATCACTAATTAATAACATACGCCGCACCAGAGCAACTTCTGTGCCAATAGGTGTTATGGGTTGTGATTCTATTTGTAGTGAAGTAATAAATTTTAACGTCTCCTCACGCCCATTCGGAGAGCGCACGAAAACCAAAAATATAGAACGACCTAAAAATGGAGCAGTATTGATATGAGTAATAGCAATTGGACCATTTTCGCGTCCAATTGAAACCCAAGCACTATTCGGTTGAAACAAATCAGGGGGTAGATAAGCATTTTCTGGATATTGTGCTTGAAAATCAGTTGGAAAGATGTGGGCTTCAATGGCTTGTTGATAATTATCTGGCAAAGATAAAATTTGTTCTTCTGACAAAGCAACTCGCTGGATTACCTGTGCTAGAAGGTTTTGAATTTCAAAAGATTGAGAGAGATATTCATTTTCTTTTAAAATCAACCAATCAAACACAGCCCACATATCGTGTTGAAAGATTGCCCGTTTGAGTGGGTCGTTAATCAGCCTTTCTGCATGTGTATTCAGAAATTCCTCTAACACATCAAGCGTTTGCTGGTAAATGGGTTGATTGAATATATAAGTTGTATCAAACCATAAAAGAGGGTCTAGTTCATTTGAACCATATTCTTTACCATCTGATGCCCTTCGTCCGTATAGTTGATGAAACAAACGATTCCAAATGTGATTTGAGTCTGGGTGATATACATCCCAAGCGGTTTCTTCAATTTGAGACGTTGCCAACATTGTATAGCTCTGCTCTTGTTCATTCTTTGTACACCCTATTAGCAGATAGACCAAAAATAGAAATGCAAGGATTCTCCTTATATTTATTACCATTCAAATAAACTATGATAGATACACCATTAGAGGTATTTCGGTTCCTCTATTTTATTGTACCCTTACAAACAAAATGTTTGCTGATAGGTTGTTCGCTCTGTCTCAAATTATGATCATAATTTTTTATTTCCCTCGATAGCTTTGCCCCGCTGGCATATTCAATTATGAATGGCTATCGAGGGAGATTGAACTAGGCAATCAGCTTGAAGTGACTTGAAACTCCAACTCCACCTGGACGATCTGTAGCCACCGCATTGATAATTACATTTGTGCCAGATGCGACTTGCTCAGAGGCTGTGTAAATCCACAAACCAGAGTTTGGTCCCGTTTCAACGGCTGACCCAGTTTCGATGAGTTCATTGCCAGCTTCATTCGTGAGCGTCACTTGCACACTTAACACACCAAAATCATCAGCAGTTTTGATTTTTATCAGGTCATCTTCTTGACCGTTATACATAGATGCATCTATATCTTTGATGGTAGGTGCGTTGAGAAAATCTGCCACAGTGACGGCGAAGAGGGGCACATCTCTTTCATTGGCAACTTCTTCATAGAGTGGACGCAGGTCTGAATCTGCCATGACAGTTTTGCCATAGGCAACTGCATCACGGAAGCGGTCACGATGCTCAATTTGCGCTTCGCTCGGTTCGAGGTTGCTCGTATCTGGCTTGATGGCAACGGTTGTCTTGCCGTTGCGTTGTCTGAAGACCATGTCTCCCATGGCTCCACTTAACCCGAGCAGGGTTGGGTGTAACTTTGCTTTTGTCATTTTTTGTTTTCCTTTTCCTTATTTTATTAAAAGACGACTCCCCATATATGGGGGTGCCAGCGGGGCTAAAACCATGTTTTTTGCACGGGTCTTCCTTCGCTTTACCTTCGCTTTAGGTTCGCTCTAGCTTCGCACTAGCTTTCTGGGCGAAAATACCCCCATATATGGATGAGAGGCAAGCGAATAGAAGGGGCGTGTAGGAACAGACCTTTGGGTGAAATTGCTATATTCAGTTGGCGTGCTAAGGGCTTGGGTCGTGCCAATTTCCCCGTGCGTTGGGTATTATATGCAAAGGCTTTATTTTGGCAAGGGAACTGCGCTTTACAGTCCTGTTAGCCGTTTTTAATATGTCAAGGTGACAGTCACGTTAGAAATAGCTCTCGCCTAGTTGAACTATTTCACATATTCATTCCAATTTTGCATCATAAACCCTCGCATTCCAGGACCAGGATTATAAGATAGGTAAATTCCGCGATATGCTTGCTCTGCCTCTATAAATTCTTTAGGAACTTTATCTGTGTAAATTCCTAAATAAAGTAAACCAATACTTGGTGACCGAGACTCTCCTAAATTGCAATGGACAAGGACTTTCTGTGAATTGCTTAGACCTTCGTGAATATATTCAATGGCTGTATCTATAATTACTTTTGGTATATAGTCAGGATTAGGTGCATCTACTAAATTTAGAATTAATCTTTTATCTCGTTTTGCAATTAAATATTCAGGATGGTCTTTAGGAGCAGCGCGACCTGTGTAGCCCAATTCACGCCGATGATATGGTTCTTTACAAGCGTGGATAGTTACTCAATCAGGCTTTCCTCTTACAATAGATTCATAATCTTGTTCAGTTCCAATAAATAAATTAGGAAATATTTCAATCATTTATATTTTCTCTTTCTAAAATTGGCTCAATCAGTTTTTAAAACCTTTGCTAATTCATTAGCCAATTCTTCAATAGTGTACATGGCAGTATTTAAAGCAAGTTTATCTGCTAAGGTAGGGCTATATCTTGTAACTTCATCTTTTGAGATTTTATGCCAAATAGGTAAAATAACTTTCCTACCTTCCATTTCTTTAGAAACCAACCCATCTAGTTCATAATTCGTCCAATTCTTTGCAAAGAAATTAGTTGATAGAATAACAATTCCAAACCTAGAATTTGCTAATCCTTTGTCAATAGAACGCCTAAGTCCATCTCCAACAGTTAATTCAAATTCATCATACCAAATAGCAAATCCTTTACTTCGCAGTAATTCGGCAAGTGAACGAACTACATCATTCTTATCTTCTGTTGCATGAGAAATAAAAGCATCATAAGTAGGTTGTGGGGCTATTAGATTACTAAAGCTAAACTGATTTGAAGGCTGTGCTGAAAGTGTCCGAATTTGATTTAACATTTGGTCTTGTCTGGCTTTATCTTCGCGCTCTTTTT
>DQGV01000305.1 GCA_003524705.1 Anaerolineae bacterium
GAAATCAGTAAACGAGATTTGAAAATAAACCGAAAAATACTGGAGCGAGCTAAAGCAATTGATTTTTTTAAGAGGCAGGGTGAGTATTACAAAGCTCAAATAATTGAATCAATACCGGGTGATGAAGATTTGTCACTTTATTCTCAAGGTGATTTTACTGATCTTTGCCGTGGACCACATGTTCCTGCCACTTCAAAAATAAAAGTTTTTAAACTTATGAAAGTTGCAGGCGCATATTGGCGCGGTGATTCAAACAATGAAATGCTACAGCGCATTTACGGGACAGCTTGGGTTAACAAGGATGATCAAAAGAATTATTTGCATCGATTAGAAGAAGCAGAAAAAAGAGATCATCGCAGGATTGGCAAGCAACTGAATTTATTTCACATGCAAGATGAAGCACCCGGTATGGTGTTTTGGCATCCAAAAGGATGGACACTATGGCAACAAATAGAACAGTATATGAGGAATATTCTGAGTCAGAATGGCTATCACGAAATACGAACACCTCAAATTCTGGATAAGGATTTATGGGTACGCTCAGGGCATTGGGAAAACTTTCGTGAGAATATGTTTATTACGCATTCAGATGAGCGTGATTTTGCTATCAAGCCGATGAATTGTCCTGGCCATGTGCAAATATTCAACCAAGGTTTGCGAAGTTATCGCGAGTTACCGATCCGATTCGCAGAATTTGGCTCGTGTCATCGTAATGAAGCATCAGGAGCATTGCATGGAATCATGCGAGTGCGTGCTTTTACGCAAGACGATGCGCATATTTTTTGCACTGAAGATCAGATACAACGAGAAGTCGTGGAATTTATCGATTTGTTGAAAATTGTTTATGCAGATTTTGGTTTCCGGGATATTTTGATAAAACTTTCAACTCGCCCCCCAAAACGCGTCGGTTCAGAGGCGCAATGGGATAAATCAGAAGCTGCACTGGAAGCGGCACTTAATGAAGTTAAATTGGAATGGGAGCAACAACCTGGTGAAGGTGCTTTTTATGGTCCTAAAATTGAATTCTCCCTCAAGGATTGCATTGGTCGTGTATGGCAATGTGGCACATTGCAGCTAGATTTCTCAATGCCTGATCGCTTGGGTGCAGAATATGTAGCAGAGGATAACTCGCGCCAGGTACCGGTTATGCTGCATAGAGCCATACTTGGTTCATTGGAAAGATTTATCGGAATATTGATAGAAAATTATGCGGGAGCACTACCTTTGTGGTTGTCGCCTGAACAAGTCGTTGTGTTAAATATATCTCGTACACAGATTGATTATGCTCAAGAAGTGGTTGCTCAATTAAGGGATAGTGGCGTCAGAGCGAGTTTAGACTTGAGAAATGAGAAGATAACCTATAAAATCCGCGAACATAGTTTGCAGAAACTTCCGTATCAGATTATTGTTGGAGATGAAGAAGTGCGAGCAAATAAAATTGCTGTTCGTAATCGGGCGGGTGAAAATCTTGGGCAGATGAAATTACCGGACTTCCTCGCGCGATTTAATGAAGAGCTTTCATTAAAGGTGTAGTTTCTTTGTTTAACTAATTTTGGAGAAATTGCCATAGTTCAGGATAAATCAGTGCGTATCAATGAAGAGATTGATGTGCCGGAAGTGCGTTTGATTGGTGTGAATGGAGAGCAAGTCGGTATTGTTTTACTTGCGGATGCGAATGTCTTGGCGGAAGAGGCAGGGGTTGATTTGGTTGAGATCGCTCCAACGGCACAGCCGCCGGTTTGTCGATTGATGGATTATGGAAAGTTCCGTTATCAAGAAAGCAAAAAAAAGCACGATGCGAAATTAAAGCAAAAACAAGTTCAAATTAAAGAAATTAAATTTAGACCGAACACAGATGAAGGAGACTATAATATTAAGCTCAGGAATCTGATAAGTTTTTTAGATGTGGGCGATAAAGTTAAAGTGACATTACGTTTTCGTGGGCGTGAAATGGCGCATCAAGAGTTTGGTATGCGCTTACTTGAACGTGTGAAAGATGATTTAGAATCCTATGCAATAGTGGAGCAATTTCCTAAAATGGAAGGACGGCAGATGGTTATGGTACTATCTCCTAAGAAAAGAGATACCAAAGCAGATAAATCAAAAGTAGTAGCGGAAGATTCATTGACATCAATGTGAGTGGTGTATTTTATTGCAATTGTAATGTAGTGTAAAAATAAGTGATTATCAGGTTTGTAAAGTTTCTCTAGCATGAGAACACCTGCTTTCATGTTAAATGAGGAATGTTTATGCCTAAGATGAAAACTAAAAGTGGAGCAGCGAAGCGCTTTAAATTTCGAGCGAGTGGAAGTATTAAACGCTCACAAGCTTTCAAACGTCATATCTTAACAAAAAAAACAACAAAAAATAAACGTCAGTTACGAGGTATAGCGGAAGTTCATTTTACTAATGAAAACGCTATCCGTACTATGATGCCTTATGCATAAGGGAAGAGGTAGACATGCCTAGAGTAAAACGTGGTGTAACCGCTCATGCGCGGCATAAAAAAATATTGGATTTAGCTAAAGGCTATCGAGGACGTAGAAAAAATGTTTATCGCATAGCAAAACAAGCTGTTATGAAGGCTGGTCAATATGCCTATCGTGATCGTCGTCAACGTAAAAGACAATTTAGAGCTTTATGGATTGCACGGATCAATGCGGCCGCTCGTGAATGTGGTTTATCGTATAGTGTATTTATGAATGGTCTGAAAAAAGCCAGTATCGAAGTGGATAGAAAAGTTTTGGCTGATTTGGCCGTATTTGATAAGAGTGCTTTTGAGAGAATCGTAGAACAAGCTAAGGCTAGCTTAGCGACATAATTAGTAGCGATAATATGTTGATGGGAGGTCGGGTAA
>DQGV01000328.1:0-11007 GCA_003524705.1 Anaerolineae bacterium
CCAACCAAGCAAAAACAAAAACGCCGTTTTAATTTGTCACTCGGTGTGCCTGATTTTCATTTTCCTAAACCCAAACTCACATTGCCAAATTTCCGCATTAATGCAAATTGGCGCATCACATCATTTGTGATTGCTTTGGTATTGGGCATTGCACTTTATTTCTTGCTTACACTTCCATACTTTTATGTTCCACAAGCCACTGTGCTTGGTAATCAACGGATTACGCGTGAAGAAATTAATGCGGTCAGTGGTGTTGTCGGTGCATCTATTTTCACAGTGCAATCTGATGAAGTGCAAAAAAATATCTTGATGAATTATCCAGAATTGCTTTCGGCGGAAGTGAATGTATACTTGCCGAATCATGTGTACGTCACAGTAACGGAGCGTGTGCCTGTCATCTTATGGCAACAAAATGGCGGTTACACTTGGATTGATTCAACAGGCGTGGCGTTTCGTCCGCGTGGTCTTGCAGAAAACTTAATGTTTGTCAACGCAATTGATACACCACCTGCGGGAATCGCAGTTGAGAATGCACCGACTCCATACATGCAACAAGATTTGGTGGATGCGATTACGCTTCTTTCTTCGGTGAAACCTGCTGATGCGACTTTGACATTTTCTTTAACCGACGGTTTGCACTGGATAGACTCACGCGGTTGGACAGCCGCCTTCGGCACATCAGCCCATGATATGCCTTTGAAGATTCGTGTGTATCAATCATTAGTAGATTCATTAACTGCAAGCAGAAAGACCCCGATTTATATCAATGTTATTCATCCTGATGCGCCGTTTTATCGCATGGCTGAAGTGACAGAGGCAGAAGAATAAAAATATTATGGAAGAAATTGTAGTAGGCATAGACGTAGGCACAACCAAAGTCTGTACACTTGTTGGAAGAGTGGAAGATGATGGTAATGTTCGCATTCTCGGCGTAGGCATTGAACCTTCGGCAGGAATTCGCAAAGGCATTGTTGTAGATTTAGCCGCCGCGTCTCAAGCCATTAAACGCTCTGTTGAAAAAGCGGAAAGCACATCCAGTTTGGAGATTACAACGGCATTGGTCAGTTTGGCTGGTGCCCATGTTTCATCAGTCAATAGTCGTGGTGCGGCTGGAATCCCAAGCGGAATTATTGATATGCATGATTTAGCACGTGCTTTAGACCAAGCCCAAGCCATCGCCATTCCACATGACCGTGAAATTGTGCATGTCATTCAACGCGGCATTTCAGTGGATGGTCAAGAAGGCGTGAAGACTCCAGTTGGTATGCATGGTTTCAAACTTGAAGTTGAAACACATATCATTACTGCCGCCAGCGCAACAGTAGATAACATTCGTCAAAGTGTCAGCGCGGCAGGGGTAGAGATTCAACAATTTGTTTTGAATCCGCTAGCTTCTGCTGAAGTTGTGTTGACTGAGCAAGAACGTCAGGCAGGCGTGGCAGTGTGTGACATTGGTGGTGGCACAACTGATTTAGCCATTTATGTAGACGGTGATGTGTGGCATACGATGGTGTTGGCAGTCGGTGGTAATCACATCACACAAGATATTGCACATGGACTTCGTTTAAATTTGTCTCAGGCTGAAGAAGTGAAGAAGCAACAGGGGCATGCTGTTCGGTCAGAGATTGGAAGCGAAGAGTATTTCTTAATCCGCCCGTTTGGTGAAGATAAAGATGTCAGAATCAATCGCCAAGATTTAGCACATATCATCGAAGCAAGAGTAGAAGAAACATTCGGTTTAATTTTGCAAGAGATTAAACGTTCTGGGTATGATGGTTTATTACCTGCAGGTATGGTTTTGACTGGTGGAACATCAGCATTGCCTGCGATTCATAAAGTTGCTAGTGAAGTGTTAGGAATGCCTGTGCGAACTGCACAACCACAAAATTTGAAAGGTCTTGTGGATAAATTAAATTCACCGATGTATTCAACAAGTATTGGATTGTTGAAATGGGCAATTGCCATGCACGACCATCAAGTGGTGATTGCAAGTGGAAGTAAAAGACGAAGAAACAGAAACGAGTCGAACGTTAATTTTGAAGCGTTGAAGAATTGGATGAAGAGGTTGTTGCCGTAGAATTGAGTCTTTCTTCTTTCATCTTTTTATGCAATGAAAGAAGAAAGAGGAAAGAAGAATCATTGAAAGTCAAATGGTAAATTCGTACTGATTAACCCTGTTAAAAAATCAAGTTTTCGTTTAAGATTAGGCATATTCTTTGCCAGGAGAATAAAATGGACACAAACAAAAGAAACTTACAAACCGAAGCCTTTGCTCGCATCAAAGTAATTGGTGTGGGTGGTGGTGGACAAAACGCAGTCAACCGCATGATGGAAGAAGGTATTCAAGGCGTTGAATTTATCGTTGCGAATACAGATGCGCAAGCATTGACTCTTTCACGCGCGCAAACACGTGTTCGCCTCGGCGATAAAATCACACGTGGACTTGGCGCAGGTGGCGACCCTGAAATTGGTCGCAAAGCCGCAGAAGAATCATCGGATGAGTTATATAACGTGCTCAAAGGTGCTGATATGGTTTTCGTCACTGCTGGTATGGGTGGCGGAACAGGAACTGGTGCCGCACCTGTGGTTTCACAAGTTGCCAAAGAATGTGGCGCGTTGACGATTGGTGTGGTCACACGTCCATTTACATTTGAAGGTAACAAACGTGGTCAATCTGCCGAAGTGGGTGTAGCAAAAATGAAAGAACATGCACACACACTCATTTCAATTCCGAATGACCGCTTGCTTCAACTGGCTGATAAAAAATCTTCATTGCAAGATGCTTTCCGCATGGCGGATGAAGTGTTGCATCAAGGTATTCAAGGTATTTCAGAATTAATTACAATCCCAGGATTAATCAATTTGGATTTTGCAGATGTACGCGCTATTATGTCTGAAGGTGGTGCGGCATTAATGGCAGTCGGTCGTGGCTCTGGTGATGAACGTGCTAAGCAAGCCGCTGAACAAGCCATTTCAAGTCAATTGCTTGATATTACGATTGATGGCGCACGCGGTGTCTTATTCAATGTCACTGGTGGTCCAAACATGACTCTCTTTGAAGTCAACGCCGCCGCCGCGATTATTCGTGAAACTGCTCACCCAGATGTCAACATGATATTTGGTGCAGTCATTGACCAAGAGATGGGCGACGAGATTCGTGTGACGGTCATCGCTACTGGATTTGAACGCAGTGGAGTTCCACGCCGCGCTTTAGAACGCCTCCCACGACTTAACGAGAAACCTGTTTCTGTTTCCAACACGCCTTTTGCTACCCCCAAAGAATCAGTCAGCGTGAGTGCAGAGACACGTTCCTCCAGTGATGTCAAATCACAACCAGCGCCGAACCTCGGCTCGGATGATTTAGATGTCCCAACGTTTTTGAGAAATAGAAGATAGAGGTTTGTATGTATCAAAGTGACAGTCACCTTTAAGGTGACTGTCACTTTTTTGATTCTATTAATATTGTGTATAATATTTAAGTGGTCTTAATAAAGTGCCATTTTGTAATCAGATTTATATAATCGGGAGAGAATATGACATATCTACGAGACTTTCTATATCTTGATATTGCAAAATTACATAGCTTTGTATCTCAAATTCAAGGTGGCATGATAAGCGAGATTAGTGAAACTATTAAGCAATTGGGCGGATTATCCGCAGGAATTAATGTTGGAATACCTCAACTTGGCGGGAAAGTTGATGCTTCGAAACAAAAAGAAAGTGAAAGACAACAAAGCATAACTCTTACTGATCCTGCATATTTCGGAGTTTTGCATCAATATTTAAAACAAGAGAAAAACCTTGTTGACATTACCGAAATATCTCTCGATAGACTTTCAGCCTTGTCAGCAGGTCAATTTATTGAAATGCGAGGAATAGCTGAACCTCCTTTAGTAGAGAATTGGATAGAGAGAGTAAATACTATTTTTGGTTTCGTAGAAAGAAACTTGAAAACATTTAGCAAACTACAAGGAAATTCGAAAGGAAAACCCTCTTCTAATTTTTCAAATATGGAAATGCGTCAATTCAGAACAATTATTGATACTTTAATCGATTATATTAATTTAACTCGTAAAGATCCTGGTAAGTTATATGTAAGAACCTCTTCTAAAGATCAATCATTCAAAGTTTGGTGTGGATTGTTACCAGATTATTCAATGATAAATTTGCAGTCTGCTTTACCAGCAGAAATCCAGTTATTTGGACGGGTAGATCATTTGGTTGCGGAAAGTAAAGTTGAAAAAATTGTGGATTTATCTGTATTTGATCAAGCACTCCAAGTTGATAAACTTTTAGATGTACTAAATGGATTTAATAAGCTGTCCGGGCAGAACTCAATTAGTGAAACTGATTTAGAAGCAAAGTATCCAGATATTTTCGTTACTCCAGTAGCAATTTATCAATAACCTTAGTTCATTTCATGCTAAAATATCCTCAATGACCGAAAAAGCAAAAGTACCGCAAAGACCTGAGCATTATTCATATTTACTACACCGCAAACAACGGGTGACTAAGATTATTATGCCTGTAGTCATCAGCGCGTTGGTATTTGTCGGTTTTATTGTGTGGGTCAGTTTTGCTACCTTCAACCAAGGTGGTGACGTGGGTCGTTGGGCGGCAATTTCCACAATTTGGATTGTGATTCCAGTGATGGTGGCAGGTTTAATTTTCCTTGCTTTGTTAATCGGCTTGATTTATCTCATGGCTCGTGCTATTGGTGGCTTACCCTATTACACAGGCATTGCCCAAGAATATGTATACATAGCCGAAGCCTACATCAAACGCGGAGCCAATATGGCGGCAAAACCTATTATCGCCATTAATGGCTGGCTAGAAGCAATCAAAGCATTTTTTGAAAAGGTGACTCCATGAACAGAAGCAGAACAATTTTTGGCGGTGTAATTATCGGTGCAGTGGTAGGTCTCATTGCCGCGATGTTATTATATCGCCGTGCCGAACGAAGTAACAGAGAAACTGCTATCACAACAGGCGAGGGATTGAAGCTTGGTGTGCTATTGTTTGGTTTGTTACGCGCCATTGCGGCATTGAATGATGATTAGTTAATCAGACCGTAGACGGTGGACGATAGACCGAGATGTATGTCTCGGTCTTTTTTGTTAAGTAAGGGCGACCTGACAGGATGATAAAACTGCTTGATGATATTGAAGGGTCGTCCCTACAATTATTAGAACAAATATACTATAATCAAAACATGGAAACTATTTCAAAACAAACCTATCGTAGATTTTTGCTTGGAATACAAGGCTTATACCCAGGTCGAAGATTTGAAAATGTCAAAGGTGTTGAATCAGCTTTACGTCAGATTGAGGCGTTGCAACTTGACCCATTGACGATGGTAGCGCGAAGTCAAGATATTGCCATGTATGGTCGCGTTATCAATTACAAACCTGAAATGTTATATCAAATGGCGTATGAAAAACGTCAGGCGTTTGATTATGGTAATTGGCTGGCGATGTATCCGATGCGTGAGTTTCCATATTGGCGTTTGCCGATGAAAAATTTTCAAGCGCGTGGGATGCGATATGAATCGTTTAAACATCCACCAAAAGATTTAGTAAAACTTATTTTGAAAGCGTTGAAAGATAACGGACCGATGGGCAACCGTGACTTTGAAGGCAATGCTTTCAAAGAGTGGAGTTATCGCGGGCGCAAAGATACAGCCGTAGGTTTGTATTATTTGTGGTTGACGGGTGAGGTGATGATTTCACATCGCAAAGGCTTTGACCGTATTTATGATTTGCGCGAAAGAGTCCTTCCGAAAAAATATGATTATGTTGCCGATGAAAAAGAAGCGGAAACACATTTTGCAATCAAGCAAATTAACATGGGTAACATGATGAAAGAAAAACGTTTTCATTATGTTTGGAAATATAGCATTGATAGACCTAGTGCAACTGCCAAAGAAGCACAAGTTAAACTGAATGAGTTGTTTGACGACAAAAAAATTATGCGCGTGCAAATCGAAGGCTCAAAAGATGTTTGGCTTACATTGAGTGAAAACAAAAAATATTTTGATGATTTGGAAGCGGGACGAATTCCGAAAAGTTGGAAAGCCTTGGATACAACTACTGATGAAGAAGTGACGCTTCTTGCCCCGCTGGAAATGGTCTCTGCTCGCGGACGCGCGAAACTTGTCTTCGACTTTGAGTATGTATGGGAAGTGTATAAGCCTGAACATCAACGCAAGTGGGGATATTATGTTCTGCCGATTTTATATGGTGATGATTTAGTCGCACGCCTTGACCCAAAACTTGATCGCACGACAAACACGCTTCACATCCTCGGCTTTTGGCTAGAGGATGATACAGTTGTTGATAATAAATTTGCAGATGCGTTAGCGAAAGGTTTAACTCGTTTTGCAAACATGATTGGCGCACATAAAATAGATGTAAGTAAAATTAAACAAACAAAAATCCGTGATTATTTGAAAAAGAATATAAAATTAAATCAGAAATAAGCTGGCAGTTGGTTGAATTTAAAAAATCATAAAGGCAATCACAATATGAAAAAAACAGACCTACATCCTTTAGTAAAGCAATTACAATTCACACGCAGTGAATTTAAGCGTGCTTTGAAGGGTGTGACTGACCAAGAAGCCTCAAAACGATTTATGCCAATGAATTGCATAAGCTGGAATGTAGGTCATTTAGCATGGCAAGAACAAAGTTATTTTTTACATCGTGCACAAGGTCAAATGATTTTGCCTGAAATTGATAAACTGTTTGCTTATGGTGCACCTGCTAGTACGCCAAAATTAAGCGATATGATTCAAGCTTGGGAAACAATTACAAAAGCAACAGACCCTTGGTTAGCAACATTAACTAGTAAAAAACTTTCAGAATACGTAATTAATAAATATGGAAAACCTAGTCAACGTATTTATGGTGCAATGCTTCAACGAGTGATTTATCATTATTGGTATCATACCGGTGAAAATATGGCGATTCGTCAAATGTTTGGGCATACAGGTTTACCTCAATTTGTGGGGAATATTGATGATAAAGCACCTTATACTTCTGAAAATAAATAAGCATCTCAGCAATCACTCTCCCTTTGACTCCAATTCGTTAACTTTGCCCATTCTTCTGCTCCGCCGATGATGATGTCACAGACTGGGTCTTTGATATCGTAATACGCTTCCATATCTTCTTCAGGATGATACTTAACAAGTTCATGTTTTACTTTTCCGTATGCTTGTGCGACCATAGGCAATGCTCGTAAATAATCGCGGAATAAAATGGGGTAACGTTGATTTGTGCGATTTTGTATTCTCACATGCAAATTAATTTTTCGTCTTGACGATTCAGGCTTGAAAATCCACTTTTCCCATTCTTTTGGGTCAGCGTTTGATTCAGGTGGGATGTGGTCACTTGTAATTCTTGCCACTCTTTCAAAGCCCGCTACATTCATTGCTCTTTCTAATTCTGGGGTTAATGCTTTAACTGTCACTTGAATATCAATAATATCTTTGGCATCCAAATTTGGCACAGAGGTCGAACCGATATGGTCAATGCGAATAGCCAAATCCCCAAGTATGTTTCGTAACATCCTTCCAATCTCTTGAAATTCTTGCTTCCATTCAGGTTTATATGGTGTTATGGTTATCATGGATTCTCCACACAAAAAGAAGTAAATTTTTGCTAAGCAAGAGAGTCTATCATAGCGTGATAACATCGTCATTGCGAGAAGGAGCGAAGCGACGACGAAGCAATCTTGTAATTTAGCATGGGATTGCTTCGGGCTTTGGTCTCGATACGGACTTCGTCCTACTGGACCATCAGCCCTCGCACTGACGGAAAAAACAACAGGAGAAAAATGCTCAAACCGATTCGATGGAATACTTTTGTTCGTGATTTTTTTGTGATTCAAATTGGCTTTGCTTTGTATGGTTTGTCTATTGCGTTAAGTCTGCAAGCAAACCTCGGCACAAATACATGGTCAATATTTGAAAAAGCACTTGCAGATATTACAGGATTAACCGTTGGCACAATGTCTGTGATTGTTGCTTTCTTTGTACTATTAATTGTGCTTTTATTTAGGGAAAAAGTAGGCTGGGGAACTTTAGGAAACATTCTTAGTATTGGTCCATGGTTAGATTTTTTTTTGTATCTTATTCCACCGTTAGAAAACAATCTTGTTTTACAATCTCTTATGTTGCTTGCTGCTGTTCTAATTCAAGGTATAGCTAGCGCAGTGTATATTGGCGTGAATGCAGGCGCAGGTCCGCGCGATAGTTTGATGTTGGCGATTCATCGCACCACCAAGTTGAGTCTGCGACTTGCACGTGCTTCAATTGAATTGACAGTGTTTACAATTGGTTGGCTTCTCGGCGGACCGGCTGGAATCGGCACATTAATTTTTGCAATCTTGATTGGTCCAGCGGTGCAGTGGGCGTTTAAGATTTTTAATGTCAAACCCCATAGAGAAGAACTACCTGAAAGTAATGTCGTTGTAAAATAACCTGACGAGGAATCAAAATGACTGAAGAATCTATTTCCAATCAACCAATTGCAGAGCCACAGAATCGTAGCCAAACATCATTGGTTTTTTTCTTGTTGCTGACAATTCCACTACCATTTTGTTTATTCATCTATCACTTTGTGGTTTGGTCGTTTGAACAAAGCGCTATCATTTCGTTAAGCGCACAAGCGTTTGCATGGTCTGGGATAGTTGGTTTGCTTGTGCAAACGATTGCTTTAGGCATCGTCACAGGTTTATTATGGTGGCTGACAAATGATGCTCGCTTCAAAACGTGGTTTCGTGGGTTTTTTATTGCAACACTGATTGGTCTCCCAACTTTATTGCTTCGTTTATTAGGAGCAAATAACGACCAACTTGGTTTTATTGCTCATTTTTTGATTGCGATAATTTTATTTTTCATCTTATATCGAATTGAGAAAAATAATTTTGTTTGGGGAAAAGATAAACTTCCATTTGGGTTATTGATTTCAGCCATCGCAATTTCGCCTTTGGTCATTTTTGGCTCATTAGGTTCAGTGGGTGATGTATTCCTCAGTTTGTTAGCAGGTTTAGCAATTGGCTTATTAGCATCAACCTTAATCACTGACTCAGCAGAAAATGTTTTACTAAACGGTCTCGGTGTAAGCACAGTATTAACTTTGCTTGCTTCATCGTTTGGTTATGATGGTTCACAATTAATCTTAATTGTTTTATTACCTGCTTTTGCATTTGGAATCGCCGCACTATTACCATCTAAAAGTGCTACAAGTGTAGCCATTGGTTTAATCACGTTTGCTGGCTTAGCATTTTTTGACCCAACTGAATTAACCATTGTGCTTGGCGATATTGCAGGCTTGGCAGTTAATGCAACAGCAATCGCATTACTCATCGGTTGGGGAACAAGTTTGGTTGCATTGCTCATTCGTCAGGTAGCAAAAACAGGTTCCACGTCAAGAACGAAGCGAGCAATCAGTTGGTCAAGTGCGGGCATTGCATGGATGCTTCTCATCACAACTTATTTTCTGTTTGGCAATCCAGGCAATTATGGTGATCGTTTATTTGTCATCTTAAAAAATCAAGCCGATATTTCTGATGTTGCAAATATTCCAAATCGTGATGAACGTTTGCAAGAAACTTACAAACGACTCACTGAACATGCCAACGAAACACAAGCCAGTTTGCGAAATATTTTTGATATTGCTCGTGTGAAGTACACACCATATTATTTACAAAATTCGATAGAGGTACAAGGTGGAACGTTGATACGACTCTTTTTAACATTTCATCCTGATGTTGAGCGCGTCATTCCTAGCCCACGCCTGCGTGCCGCACCCGAAGCATCTCCTTCACCTGGCTTTGTGACTGAGGTTGATGGAAGTGTGCAATGGAATATCGCTATGATTGGTGCAGATAAAGTCTGGGAAGAATTTGGTGTGCAAGGTGAAGGAATTATCATCGGGCAATCTGATTCAGGTGTGGATGGTGAACACCCTGCCATTGCTCAACAATATCGTGGTTATAACGGTAGCGATGATTACAACTGGTTTGACCCGTGGGCTGGTACAACCTCACCAAATGATGAAGGTGGGCATGGCACGCACACGCTCGGAACAATTGTAGGTAAATTTGGTATAGGTGTTGCACCTGAAGCAGAATGGATAGGTTGTGTTAACTTAGATAGAAATTTAGCCAACCCTGCTCTGTATTTAGATTGCATGCAATTTATGTTGGCACCATTTCCGATTGGTGGAAACCCATTAACAGATGGCGACCCAACCCAAGCCGCGCACGTATTGAATAACTCATGGGGTTGCCCTGAAATTGAAGGCTGTGACCCAAATGCTTTGTTACATGCAGTAGATAACTTACGACATGCAGGTATTTTTGTGGTTGTTTCTACTGGTAATGATGGTCCAAGTTGTGAAACTGTTGCTTCGCCTTTATCTTTATATGATTCTGTTTTTTCAGTTGGCGCAATTGATTGGAATGGAGACATGGCTTCATTCAGTAGCCGTGGACCTGTAACAGTGGATGGCTCTGGCAGAATCAAACCTGATATTGTTGCACCGGGTATGGATATACTTTCTTCATTACCACAAGGAACATATGGGGCTAATAGTGGAACGTCTATGGCGGGACCACATGTTGCTGGTGTAGTTGCATTGATTTGGTCAGCGCAACCAGATTTGATTGGCGATATTGATGCGACCGAGCAATTAATCATGGATACTGCTCAACCCTATTCTGGTAGAACAGACGAAGGTTGTTTTACGGGTGAAATCCCAAACAATGCTTATGGCTTCGGTGTTGTAGATGTGTATGAAGCCGTGAAACAAGCGTTAGGTGAATGATGAATCGCAAAATAAAAATTGCCCTGAGTTTGTTCGTTACCATTTTGATTGGTATTTTTGCTGGGTTGTTATATCAGACTCGCGTTGAAGCCATCAATTTATTAACGGCTCCAATGGAAACTCGTAACTTACCCAATGAAACTCCAGCAGATTACAACTTACCTTTTGAAGAAGT
>DQGV01000328.1:11303-15679 GCA_003524705.1 Anaerolineae bacterium
GAAAATGGGGCAGTGATTATCATGCAACATGGTTACAAAGCCACACGCAGAGAAATGCTCAACGAAGCCGAGATGTTGCACAAACATGGTTACGGGGTTTTATTGACGACCGTAAGAGCCCATGATTACAGCGAAGGTGAAAATATCACGCTGGGAATCTATGAAATGTCTGATATGGAAGCGTGGTATCAATATCTAATTTCACGCGATGATATTAATCCAAATCAAATTGGAATTTTAGGCAATTCATATGGTGGCATGTTGGCGATTCAATATGCTTCACAAAATGAAAATATCAAAGCAGTGGTGGCGAATTGCGCATTTTCATCTATGTCGGATACTGTTTCGACCAGCGTTAAACATTTTACGGGGTTCCCAGAATTTCCATTTGTGCCATTGATTGTGTTTTGGGCAGAACAAAATACGGGTATCAAAATAGAAGAGATTGATACAACCAAATATATTCCGTTGATTAGTCCGCGACCTGTTTTCTTAATGCAAGGAGGCAGAGATACTGTCATTTCACCGAGTAGTGGACAAATTTTGTATGATGCGGCGACTGAACCAAAAGAATTATGGTTTGATGCAGAGTTGGGTCACACTGAGTTTGATAAAGAACGTGCTGAAGAATATGAAACAAGAGTTGTTGAATTTTTTGATACCTATTTGTTGAATCAATAATCGGAGATTGCTTTGCCGCAACAAACGCGGCTCGCAATGACATGCTATGTGGATATATCTCATTCAAGGGCTGGGATTTGGTCTCGCCGCCGCTTCACAGCCCGGACCTTTACAAACATATCTGATTTCTCAAGCATTGACTCGCGGTTGGAAGAAAAGTTTAGTCAATGCACTTGCACCATTAATCAGTGATGCTCCAATCATCTTGTTATGTGTTTTGGTATTAAGCCAAGTGCCAGATTGGTTTCAAAGATTTTTATTTATAGTAGGAGGTATATTTGTTTTGTACCTCGCGTATGGCACATACAAAACATGGAAAAACTTTGACGCGAATCAATCTCAACCCGAATCCAAAATTGATGGTTTGCCCAAAGCAGTGATGATGAACTTTCTTAGTCCAGGTCCATACATTTTTTGGAGTTTGGTGACTGGACCGATTTTGGTCAAAGGTTGGAGAGAAACGCCAATTCATGGAATCAGCTTACTGCTTGGATTTTATCTTTCATTTATCAGTACCCTGATGTTAATCATCTTTATTTTTTGCACTGCCGCAAAGGCTGGACCGAAAGTCAACCGCGCCATGTTAGGGATTTCAGCAATTGCATTGTTTTTCTTCGGTTTGTATCAGTTGTGGCAGGGGATAATGAATTAAACCAATTTCGTCTTATCTTTATATTCACACAACTTATTAACTGGGCAATTCAGGCAAAGAGGTTTTCTGGCGTTACAAATCTCACGTCCCAAACGAATCAAATTCAAATGAGCGGCGTAATAAGTCTCTGGTGGAAAAACTGATTCAAGATGTGGATGTGCTTGTTCTACGCTCATTTTTTCAGGGCGTAAACCAATTCTTCCAGTCACACGATAAACATGTGTATCCACTGGAAAGGCTGGCATGTTCAATGAAAAGCATAAAACAATCGCGGCTGTTTTAGGTCCAACACCATTAAACTTCGTCAACCAATTTCTTGCATCTTCAATAGATAATTCTTTTAAGAAATTTAAATTCAATGAGCCGCGTTCTTCTGTAATTGCTTTTAGCACTTGCTGAATGCGCGGACCTTTTTGATTCGCCAAGCCAGCAGGTTTAATGGCTTCAATTACATCTTTTGTTTTTGCATCACGTACCGATTCCCATGAAGGGAATTTTGCACGCAAGGCATCAAACGCTCGGTCACGATTTATATCATTTGTATTTTGTGACAAAATCGTTGAGACCAATTCATCAATGGCAGGCAAAGGGTTGCGCCAAATGGGTTCGCCAAATGTTTTTAATAATGTTTCATGAATTTGAATTGCGCGTTGTTGTAGATTTTTCATAATTTAAAAGCGGGCTGTGATTTTCCCGTAACAAGCCCTGCATAATTTTTCAAAACTTTTTCTGGACCAAAATTTTCTAAAGACTTCAATTGTTTTTCACTCAGTACATTTAACTGACGCAAAATTTCAAGCGTCACAGCTGGGCGAACACGTGAGATGGATGTAAGTTCATCCGTAATTCCAGATTTGTCTCCATCCACAACTTTGAATGCAATCCCTACGCCTCTTTCATTAATTACACTTGGTTGCACACCTACAATTTGGAATCCTTCTGCACCTCTTTTGGTGATGACTTTCCCTTTACCTGCTTTCATTAACTCACAATCAAATTCGCCGAAATTACTAATCATTTCAGGGTAAGCCAGCATAGCAGAAGTTATTTTTTCACAGGCTTTTGCTCGTGATACATTTAATTCAAATGGGTCAACAAAGCGAGCCATGCCGAGTGCGGCATTATACAATGGCATAGCAAAATTAATCGCGGAGCAACCATCTACACCGAGTTCAATTTTGTTTTTATCTATCATACACATTTCTGAAATAGTATTCAAAATATCAACTTGAATTGGATGTTCCATATCAAGATAATCATCTAAAGAAAGTCCGCGCATTTTGGCAAAGGCAAGCATCATAGTATGTTTACCAGAACAATTATTGAAGTTAGGTGTAGGCTTTATATCTTGTTTGATAACTTCTTTTAACTTTTTTGCATCGGCGGGAAGATGTGGACCACATTGTAAATGCTGTTCTTGAATCCCAACTTTCACTTGAAGCGAATGTATTAGGTCAAGATGCAGTTGTCCCGTCTCGTGTGAAGCGCATGAAATCGCAAGTTCAGATTCAGTAAATCCAAAATGTTCTACTCCGCCTCCTTCAACAAATGGCAATGCTTGAAAAGGTTTTGCAGATGAACGCAAAAAAGCGACCGTGTACGGGTCGCCATAAGAATAAAGAAGTTTGCCAGTTGAATCTACAACTGCAATGGACCCAAAGTGCTGGGATTCGATAATGTTTCCGCGGATGAGATTAAGAAGCGGCTGATGCGCGTTCATTAATCCTCACTGGATTGATTTGTGGGGTGATATTGGCGGGCGTTGTAATGAAGCAAGCCGTAACGCAGGCGTTGTGCAAATTGTTTTTGACGTGCGGCTGGTGCTTTGAACCAAGTGAGCATAGATGTTACTAATTTTTCAACAGTAGCGGGATTTGGTTTTTTTGTTGTGATTTTATTTAATTTATCGCTAACGTGTTTTAGAAAATCATATTGATTTTTTATGATTGTATTTGTTACGATACCACCACGACTGCTGATGAATGTATAACCTTTGTACGTTGAATCTAAAAGTTCATTGAGTGACTCAAGCCATGCTTTTAGATTTGAACCTGCTAAAAACGGTGGCTGATTTTTCATGACAGTATCACCAACAAATAAAATCTTTTCTTCTGGCAAATGCACCCAAATAGAGCCGTGTGATGGACCGGGATGATGTTCTAACAAAACAGGGGAATTACCCCAATGCAATGCCATTTGGTCTGAAAAAGAAATTTCGGGCAATGCCCAACGCACACTGCCAAGCCCAGGGATTGATTCCCAATCTGCACCTGTTTCTTCACCTTGCGCTTTGAACGTACTAGGGCGTGTGCGAAAAATATTAGCAGTTTTTTCATGGGCAATCACAATGCAATCCATAGCGCGGGCGCCAAGTGTTCGATCTGGATGAGCATCCATGTTAACTAAGACACGGTCTATGCCGCCGCCGAGACTCATTAAGGAAGCACGCCAAGTGCGAGCATCTTCGGGTGATGGCGGTGAGTCAATTTGAATTAATCCACGTGGTGTGACGATAACGCCTAATGTTACGCCTGGAAATTGGTCGTCAATATAAATATTTTGTGTTACTTCTTGCATGCTGCTCCGATTCAAAATTTACGATTTTGGATTTACTATTTACGAGACTTGTTTACTTTTTATCTGGTTTGAAGGTTAAACGTCCAGTGACACGTTTGAGTTGACCCGTTGTATGCTTCTTAGAGACAGGTAATGTTAACCAAAAGGTTGTGCCTTTATCTACTTCACTTTCAACCCAAATTTCACCACCATGCCCGTTGACTGCTAACTTACAAAACGCTAAGCCAACACCTAATCCACCGGCTCTGTTTTTACCACGCAAACGTGTGAATTTTTCAAAAATGCGGTCTTGGTCTGCAGTGGGAATTCCAGTGCCGGTATCTTTGACCCAGAATTTTACAAAGGCACCATCGGTTGTAGTTTGTGCACCAACTTCAATATGCCCATTGACTGGCGTGAATTTAATAGCATTCTCTACTAAATTCACGAACACGCGATAAATCATATCTTGGTCTACCCAAATTAA
>DQGV01000328.1:15896-16170 GCA_003524705.1 Anaerolineae bacterium
CATATCTTGGTCTACCCAAATTAACGGGAGGACACCTGTGGCTTTGTTTTGGATATTTTGTTGGCGGGCATTGGCACTTGGGGCAACGTCATGTAATGACTCGCGCACTAAGTCCACTGGGTTAATCGAGTTTTGGTCTACAACCTGTTGACCCGACTCTAAGCGATTAATATCTAATAATGAATTTACCAAACGTTGAATACGTCCGGTAGAATTTTTCGCAATGGTTAACATAGAAGTTAACGTATCATCTTCTGTTGGCATTAAACCACTC
>DQGV01000212.1 GCA_003524705.1 Anaerolineae bacterium
AAACTCTCACGCTTCACTTCTTGACCTGTACTTGATTCTTCCTTCGTCAACAGTTTTTTAATCCCCAAATAAATCAAATACGCCGCGCCGAGATATTTGACAACATCAAATGCTAATGCAGAAGACAAAAGAATCGCGGACAAACCTAATCCCGCTGCAACCGCTTGGACTAAATTCGCCGCTTCAATTGCAAGCACTGACACAAATCCTGCAACTCGCCCTTGATTTGCACTTCGAGCAGTGATGTACAAAACTGCCGGACCCGGCAGTAATAACAAAGCTAAAGATGCAGTGATGAAAATAATTAATTGGGATGATTCAAACATGTTTTACTCTCTCGCCAACACATGCCTTGAAATCACCAAACGTTGAATTTCACTTGTGCCTTCACCAATGGTCATCAAACGCGCATCACGATACATTCTTTCCACGCCGTATTCGCGGCTATAACCATATCCGCCATGAATTTGAATGGCTTCATAACAAACACGTTCCGCCATTTCGGTTGCAAATAATTTTGCAATGGCGGCTTCTTTATTGTACGGGCGACCTAAATCTTTCAGCCACGCCGCTTTATAAAGGTATGTGCGTGCCAGTTCAATTTCCATTTCCATGTTGGCTAACTTAAATTGAATCGCTTGAAAATCTGAAATGGCTTGACCAAATGCTTTTCGTTCTCGAGCATAATTTGTAGCAATTTCCATTGCTGCACGAGCTAGCCCAATTGAAATTGCGCCAATAGAAATTCTGCCAGCATCTAGTGTGGATAATGTTTGTTGTAAGCCTTTGCCTACATCACCAACTAAATTATCTAATGGCACGTGCACATTATCAAATGTGACTCCATGAGCGGGTGAGCCACGTAAACCCATTTTCTTTTCGGCGGGACCAATCTTTACGCCTTTTGAATCGGTTGGGATTAAAACCATGCTTAATGATTTTGAATTTTTATTTGCATCGGTTCGTACCAAAACAATAATATATTCCGCAATGCCAGCATTCGTACACCACATCTTTGCACCATTGATAACCCACTCATTACCCACTTTTTCTGCTTTGGTAATCACGCCACCTTGAATGTCAGAACCAGCACCGGGTTCAGTCAGTGCCAATGCGCCCAGTTTATTTTTTCCAGATGAAACAAGCGGAAGCCATTTTTGCTTCAAGCCAGAATTTCCGTATAAGGAAATAGGAGCAGTTCCAAGTCCGTTATGAGCCGTAAATGCCAACGCAGTTGAGCCACATCCCCAGCCTAATTCTTCAAACGCAATCGCATTTGAAATCATATCCACATTTGAGCCGCCAAATTCTTCGGGAATGCTCATGCCTAACAAACCAATCGGTCCGCCTTTGCGAGCGGCATCCCAATTGAATTCTTCTTTTTCATCCACTTCACGTGCTTTGGGTCGTAATTCTTTTTCTGCAAAATCATGCACAATTTTTTGCCACGCTTTTTGTTCTGGGCTTAACTCAAAATCCATTTTTACTCCTGAAAAGAATTTAATAACTGCTGTGCTTCTTTCATTTTTTCTTTCGGCACAAACACTTGTACGCGACCTAATATTTCATTTGTGACTGGAAACGCATTTTGACCTACCGACTCTTGAAATAACTCGACATCAATCCCATTTGCTTCAAGATAACTTTCCAGCAGTTCGGCTTCGAGGCGACTGTTTAATTCGGTCAACATTTCGTACCTCATGTCATTCATGTGTCACATTATAATGGATGCAAATACCTCAAGGAGAGATTCTATATGGCAAAAAAGAAGTTAGTAAAACCAGCAAGTCAAACAGAAAAAAAGAGAAACCCTGCCGAGCAGACCATTCAGTATGTAGCAGGTGCAATTGTTTTGCTCGTGATTGGATTTTTTGCATGGAGATTGATTCCATCAAATTCTAATTCTGGCGAACCCAAGCAATATGATGCTCCGCCTGCTATTTCAATTGACATTACCAAAACCTATACTGCAACTTTTGAAATGGAAAATGGTGGCGAATTTAAGATTCAACTCTTCGCAGATAAAGCACCAATCACTGTAAATAATTTCGTCTTTTTAGCCCGAGAAGGTTTTTATGACGGTACAACCTTCCATCGCGTGTTAGACGGATTCATGGCACAAGGTGGTGACCCAACTGGCACAGGCGCTGGCGGACCAGGCTATTCCTTTGAAGATGAATTTAGTGACTTGACATTTGATAGAGAAGGTTTACTCGCTATGGCAAACTCGGGACCGAATACAAATGGTTCACAATTCTTTATCACTTATGCGCCAACTCCGCACTTGAATAATTTACATACGATTTTTGGACAAGTCATTGAAGGTATGGATGTGGTCAATGCTTTAACTCGTCGTGACCCCAATACCGCCCCTGATTTTGAAGGCGATGCCATTGCGACAATTACGATAACGGAAGAATAAAATTTTTGTAGGGGCGACTCGTGAGTTGCCCCTACATGTTTATAAAATCAAAATTGTTCCAAACACAAATTCAAACACTACACTTTGCCAATTGGATGTATTGCTGGATTTATCTACAAAAATTGAAATAATTCTGGCAATGCCAACCAATAAATATCCATACCCAAGCATTTGATACGCAATTAAATTATTGATAATAATGGGGAATAATCCAAGCACAATAAAGAAAATTCCAAACACAACTCGAATTTCTGTCACACCTCTTGCACCTTCTGGTGCAAGCCCAGTAAAACCAACAGTTGATTTTGGTTTGAATGTTGCATACACACCAACAAGTGCAGTCAAAACACAACTAATAATTTTCAAAATTTCTAAAATCATGTAGGCTCCTATTTCCTATCGTAAAAAATTAACAATGTGCTCCCATATTTTCGTTGTTCGGCTTCAACTAAATTTTGTAAAGGCACTTCTTGATATTCTGTTGGGTCAATTTGCACAATCACACTACCATCTTCTGTTAGCCAATTAATATTTTCATCAACTAACTGTAAAGCTTTTAACCACATCTCTTCATATTGTGGGGGAGCGATATAAATATATTCAAAATTTTTATCAACATGCCATGCTAATAAATT
>DQGV01000024.1:0-169 GCA_003524705.1 Anaerolineae bacterium
CAACAAATCTTTTTCTACATCAAACCCACCCATGAGATATAAGGTTAGGTTTTGTTTGCGAGGAGAGAAACCAGTCAACATCCAATCGCCTTCACGTCCGCTTTTGCTAACATAGTGATAACTTCCAAACCCGACAATGCTCGATCCCCACATCTTCGCTTTTTCTTTT
>DQGV01000024.1:388-3340 GCA_003524705.1 Anaerolineae bacterium
TTCGCTTTTTCTTTTGTGACACTTCCCATCATTTTCAAAATTTCATAACAATCTTTGCGTGCCTGTTCATCTTTAACTGTGTTCAAAAATTTTTCAACACTGGCGTCATTGACTTTCGTTTTTAATTCAGCACTTTTTGCCATCTCAACCTCCGAATTTTGACAAGTCTGCTTTTGCCGCTTCGTTGATTAAATCTTGCAATATGTTTTTATCTACATCCGCAAGTTTGTTGATATACAAACAGGCTTTGCTGGTTTTGAATTTGCCAAGGTCTTTTGTGATTGGATTTTTCAATGCTTGTACAATGTAAAGCGTGATGTTTTGTTTACGTGGAGAAAATGCTATGACAGGCATGTCCCCTTCACGTCCGCTATCATAGACATAATGATAACTTCCAAACCCAACAATGGCTGGTCCCCACATTTTTGGTTTTTGTTTGGTGGCTTTTTCCATCATCTTTGAAATTTCAAAACAGTCTTTGCGTTTTTGGTCATCTACAATGAAGTTAAGAAAATCTTCTACACTCGCATCATTAACTTTGGTTTGAATATCAGCATTTTTTGCCATTGGAATCTCCTTTCAGACTACAGAAAGATTTTAGCATATTTGTTCTAAGGACAAAAGGTTTTCATTTCAACGACTCCAACACATCTTCAATCCTTGATTCAATGGTATGCCTCAAATGCAGACCATTCCATGCTAACAAGATTCCATTATTAATTCGCACAGCTCGAATGGGTAAATGTTCAGGTGGACCCATAATGCCCCAATTTTTCTCTTCTTTTTCTACGCCAGAGTGTTCTGCCCAATTGTCTCCCCGTTGAGCAACTTTCGATTTCCATTGCCCAAGCCACTCGTCAGATAATGAAACGTGGGGCGGAATGTAAAATCCGATGTAATCATTTTGCATCATGTTTTTTCCGCCACCTGTCACACGTGTTCCTAAAATCAAAGTGTATGGCATATCAGGTTTTAAGTTTCCATCCAAAGAAGTGATGAAAGTCATATCATCATAAACAAAAGGGTTTGTGATAGGTAATCTATCTCGCTTAATGTAATTGCCTTGCGTATAAAATTCCTTCAACTCATTGATTAACTGCCTACGGCGATAAAATAGATAAATAATTAAGCCAATAATGATAAGTAGAAAAAAACACCAAAATTCAGCAGACACAAGTTTATCCTTTTGCTTTCGTTATATGTATTATATTGTGTTCCATATTATAGTATCAAGAATAAATCAATACAACCAAAAAGCCTCCTCTTTCGAGAAGGCTAAGTTTACTATGCAGACGAACATGTATTATGTTGAAAACTTGTTTTCAGGTTGCGCCCACATGATTCCGAGTATCACAATTCCGCCTACGGGAACCAAGAGGAATAATTGCCACCAGCCGCTTTTGCCTATATCATGCAGACGACGTGCGCCTGCGGCTAATAGCGGTAATAGTGTGGCAATTAAAAATATGTTGACCAATGATTCACTTAAGTAAGCCAGTGCAGAGGCGACTAGTGTAATAAACAACATAAACCACCAGAATTCTGGACGTGTTGCTTTTCCTGAAAAATCTGCATATTTTGTGAAGCATACTTGAATTGATTCAAAGAATGTCATGGTATTGGCTCCGTTGGGAGCATCTGCGCTCAGTGTGTTTTTCATTTTTAACTCCTTGCCGATTATAGAGATTGCTTCTCTGAAAGATGTGACCCAATTCATCCATAAGGTTTTGAGTCTGGCTCTATTTTCGACACTTTCTCCATCTTCGGCAACTGTGGAAAGCCCTAGTTTTTCTGCTTCGAGTTTGTTTGCGGCATGCTTTAGTTTCAAGCCGAGTTCTAACCTCGAGCTGACATTAAACTTTGCATAGATATTTTTGAGGTGAAATTCAACAGTACGGTCAGTGATGTGAAGGGATGAAGCAATTAATTTATTACTTTTTCCTTCTAGTAGAAGTTTTATCACTTCCCACTCACGGTTACTTAACGTTGGCATTGTGTTTTATATAAGCTCCAGAAAATAGTACTGTGAAAATTACCAAAACAAATAACATGACCCTTAACTCGCCGCCTTGTTGCGGATTTGTCAGCCCGTTTTGCGCGAGGAAAATGATATTAAGAAATAAATAAAAAGCAAGAGGAACAAGAGAGAATTTTCGATTAAGCTTCCCCGAAGCAGATATTGCCAGCCACAAAAGAATAATGACGTTTGACAAGACGCGAATAATTTCTATCTGATTCGTAACTGCATGAATAACAATATCAAAGATTTGAATGAGTGAAATTGTAATTACCAGAGGTGTAGATTTATTCATATATTTATTTTATCTTATGGATAAAGCCCAAGGAAAATTAGAGTAAACCCAATTGTGTCTTTTATACCATGTGTGAGAATCGGTATCCATAAATTGCGCTTTCCTACAAAATACAATGCAGACATTATTAAGGCAGATAAAAAAGTTTCTGTTATGCCACTTACACCTTGATAGATATGGCTGAATCCAAATAAAATTGAGCTGGCAATTACACCAAACAACCAGCCTATATTTGTATTCCCAAAAAAATCCTTGAAACGATTAAGCAAATATCCGCGATACACCAGTTCTTCAACAAATGCGGCATACGTCCATGAAGCGATAAGGGCGACAATAAAAAGTGACCAGTTTGACCGCAATTGCTCAAACTGACTTAAATCAAGAGGCTCGTTCGTAATCTTTTGGATTAAGGGAACAAGAACACCAATAGATAGCATTTGAAACAGTATCGCGGCTATGATGCTAATTCCAATAGTGTGTGCCCAATTTACTGGACGGCTGAAACCAATATGTGACCAGTTCATTTTACGAAGCCGTAGTGAGAGCCATCCAATAAAAAACAAGAAGATAGCGGCGGTGGGGATGATGCGAAGGACATGCAGAACTTGAAACAAAAGCAGTTATCAAGACAATGTGTTTA
>DQGV01000024.1:3573-3718 GCA_003524705.1 Anaerolineae bacterium
AAGATTTCTACTGAACTGGTCATTCTCAAGCCTCCAATCAAACTGACGTTGATAATGTAAATTATATAACTCTGGATAACTATTCTACAACCCTTTGCTTATCCCACTAACCTCCTTCTGTAGAACTGTTTTCGTTTCTTTAATC
>DQGV01000097.1 GCA_003524705.1 Anaerolineae bacterium
CTTCGGCAAACCCTTTTTGATTTGCTCTTCTGTGAATTGAATCTTTGGTTGCATTTCGTCGGGGAGTTGAATGCTCTCTGGTGTGGATTGACTGATTCCATCCGCAAGCATTTGGACTTGGGATTTTGTAATCAACGGTTTGGGCATGAATCGTTCAGAGAAAAATGCCAAAATGCGATGAAAGAAAACTGGAAATGGCAAGACGATAATATTTTTACCAAGTGCTTTGGCAATACGTCGCGCGGCTTGGGAGAAGGGAAATTCTTCGGGTCCCATCACAGCTACGGTCTGGCGAGAGAGGCGGTTTTCGTCTAATAATGTTTCGCGAATCACGTTAATCAAATCTTCAACGGCGAGAAGTCTCACATTTTTTTCTTTCAATCCAACTTGTGCAAAGATTGGCATTTTCTTAAATAAGTTGCTCAAGTTGTTTAGCAAATGATCACCCGAACCATAGACAAGCCCAGCTTTGAGAATCGTGTAATTGAGTTTCGAGGCGCGCACAATTTCTTCACCTTGCCATTTTGTATCCAGATATTGTGAACTGGTATTGGGTCGCACACTGAGGTAACTGAGCAAAACAAATTTTTTCACACCAGCATTTTCCGCGGCGGTGACAGCAGAACGCGCACCATCTGCATGGAGTTGTTGCAGAGTTTGTTTGCCATCTTCCACACTTGTGCCAGCACAATGAGCAACGGCATTGCATCCACGAAATGCTTCGGTGAGTTTGGCTGTGTCATTTGCATCGAGTTGAATAAATGTAGCACCTTCGATTGGTTGCGTGTTGCGTGTGTAATATCCGCGCGAGATGATGATGACTTCATGTCCGCGCGAAATTAAATCTTTTGCAAGATGCCTGCCGATAAAACCTGTTCCACCAGTGATTGCAATTTTCATTTTATGAGTCCTTTACATGCTTAGCCACAGAGACCATTGAGAAAACCGATTTAAAATCTCTGAGAACTCTGCGCTCTCTGTGGCTGATAGGTTTTAGAGGATTTGTCTCAACACAATATCCAAAATGATTCCCAAAATATACATCGCACCGAACAAGCGGATGTGCATTAACTGCGGAGTTGAAAACCAACGGGGCCATAACTCAAAACCTGCGGGTGCTTCACTTGGACGTGGCTTGCTTAAGAGTTTAATCACATTCCATCCGCGACCAGCGGCAAGGAAAACTAATAAAACAGTTGGGTAATAAAATCCTGTAACAACTAAATAAACGACAAGCGCGTAAGCGAGTAAAACTGTAAAGATGTTGACCATTCTTGCCACAGATTCACCAAGCCGAACAGGGAGTGAACCGACGCCTTTCTTTTTATCCGCTTCAATTTTATCAATATGCTTGCCCCAGTTGAAACTGCCGAATCCAAATCCAAATGCCATGCCTGCTAAAACAAGTTGAGTTAAGTTACTTGGAATTTCTCCAGCCATAATTGAATACATGCCGGGGATTAAGACCATGCCCCAATTGATGAAAATCAAAATTTCACCTAGACCTAAATATTTGAGGGGCCAAGCGTAGGTTGGCAAAATAGCAACACCGAAAATAAATAAACCAATCACGAGTGGTGAAAAGTTTGTATAAAACGCAACAAATAAACCACATGCAACTGCAACTGTTCCTGCAAAGATAAACCAACGCGCCCAATCTTTTTTGGTCCAAAATTTATGCACAAGCGGATGAATCCCATATTGCCCGCGATAATAGTTATCTTCGTCAATGCCGCGCGTGAAATCAATATAGTCATTGACTAAATTCTCAGCAGAATGGGCGAAATAAATTCCCAAGGTCATAGCTAACCAAAGTGGAAAATCAAAAAATCCATCGCGAAAGGCAAGCAAGCCTGCGATGACTCCTGAAAGCAAAGTGAGTTGTGTCACTGTGGCGCGTGTGGAAATTAACCACTTGGCAATCACATCAAAACTATTCCAAACTTTTATGTCATTTTCTTTGACGGGTTTTTGTATTGCGAATATCCAAAGTTTTAGATTCATTTTTATTCTCCTGTTATGTTTTGTAGGGGCGAGGCATGCCTCGTCCCTACAAATTATTTATGTGTATATTTCTTATACAAACTTTCCCAACCCAACATATTGCCAACGTGATAAAAAAATTCCATACCCAATCGAAACATCCATTCAGGTGCAAAGGCGGGGCGGGGGAGTGACAAGGCTTCAAACCGTTTTAGCAAATATAAAATTCTCGGTATGCTCACCAAGCCACGATTATCAATATAACCATCCATCGTCAAGCCAGCAAAACATTGCATTGTCGTGTAATGGTCAAGCCCAGGTTTATATTCCACAATACAAACCAACGGTTCATCTTTGTAATTGTAAGCAATGTGCTTGACTCCACGCGGAGCGATTAACGTATCTCCAACTTTTGCAAACTGTTCCTGTCCATTGACCTTTGCTCTCATTTCACCTTTTTGAATATGAAAAATTTCATCTTGTGCCACATGAACATGTTCAAACGGGACATATCCTCCGGGTTGAACGGTCCATTCCATTGTATAGGCTTCAGGTTTGGACGAAATACAACGAAACGTCTCTTTCGTAATTGGGTTGGTGAAAGGTTTGTAAAGGTCAATTGCCATTTAATGATGTCATTGCGAGCGAAGCAATCTC
>DQGV01000060.1 GCA_003524705.1 Anaerolineae bacterium
TCATTCTTGACCGTCAACTTGGGTGCTTCACCTGATAAAGTTTTCCCACCTACAAGGATTGCATCCACGCTCGCTCTTAATTCATCAACCCGTGCTTTATCTCTCGCAGACGAAATCGCTGAACCTTTTCTTTCAAAGGTATCAATCTTTCCATCGGCTGTCATAGCCACATTGATAAAGGTGTAGGGTCTGTTCATTGTTTGAATATGTCATTGCGAGACGCGCTCTTGTTCTTTGCGTCGAAGCAATCCCCAACTTATCATAAGATTGCTTCGCTCGTTTCACTCACTCGCAATGACGAAAACCTAATACGAACTCAAAAAATACCTATTCAACAAATCACTAATATTGACATTCACAATTTCTCTTTGCAGTGCAAAAAAGTCCGCACCTGTAGCGTGACCGTATGAATATCTCCTGACATATTCTTGCAGAAATTTAGAGAAATTTCCATAGCCCATTCGTTCGCGGAGTTCGTCTAAGAATAATGCACCCTGAAAATAGACCGCATTGGTATACAGGCGGAATGACTGACCATTATAGATATTCGTATCTACATACCCTGAGGGATTAAAGTAGTTGACTCTAAACTGCCACCACCAACTGACATTAGCAGGATAATTATTTTCGTAAAAGATTCTTTCGCTGTAAGTAGAAAGTGCTTCGTCTAACCACGGCTCCATAGCATGGTCATTTCCTACGAGGCTATACCACCATTGATGTGCTACTTCATGAACTCCGATGGTGGCTAAATTGCTTCGAGCTGTTCCGTTATATTGACTATAAAAATCAGTGGCAAGGAAAATCAATCCATCATATTCCATGCCGTCATCCATATCGGTTTGGACGATGGTGAGGGCTTGGTGTGGGTATGGACCAAATTGTTGTGAGAAGGTATTAATTGCTTGAGAAGAATATAAAGCGATACCTTCTGCACCGCTTTTGTATCCGCCTGCAAAATAATAAGAACGGATAGTAATATTGCCAGCAGAAGTTTCATGAACTAAAAATTCATTGCTAGCAGATAATGCCAACGTTCGTGCGCCATATAAACGATACCGCGTCCATTCGCCGTTTGATTCGGGTGATGCTCCCACAGCCAATGTTACGCCTGAATCTGTTTTGATATTTAATTCAATATCAGATGAATCGTAGACAAGATTCTCACCCCACGGCATGGCATCATGCAAAACCCATCCACCACGATATGGGACAATAAACGGATACCAATCTACAAGATTGATTTGATTAAAGTCATAACCAAACACATCGTTTGAACTTTTTTGCGGAATGTTCAAACTGAAATTCATTACGAGTGTTGTAGCAGAATTTGCAGATAAAGTTTGTGGCAAGTTGAGCGTGAGTCTTTGTCCGCTTAAGTTGTAGGAAGAAACTGTTGTATTGTCTTGTGTAATTGAATTAAGCGTGAATGCTCTGTTATATAAATTTGGTGGAACGGCTAACACCAATTCAGATAAATTTACGCCAGTGTTGTTGTAATAGCGAATGGTTTGGTCAACGGCGATGGTTTTGTTTGCAAAGTTTAATGTCGCATACAAGATGTAATTTGTGCGAGAAGAATTTGTAGGTGGAGGAGATGTCGGGGGAACAGAAGCAGATGTCACCGTAGGGGGAGGCGATGTTAAAGTCAATGTGGGTGTTGAGGTTATTGTTGGGCTTATCGTAAATGTTGGAATGGGTGTATTTGTCGAATCGGATGGTTGAAATGGCGTGGATGTTGAATCTACGTTTGGTTTTGCAATGGGGACTTGTGCGAAAGAAAGTGGCGTGGGCGTAGGTGTGGCGATGGGTGAATTGCACGCAAGTAGAAAAGATGAAAGAAGAAAGAGGAAAGCGCTTCGTGATGCGTGATGCGTGATGCGTAATTTCATTGATAAACACTGCGGAAGTATTGATTAATTAAATCTGAAATATCGGTGCTGGTGTGTGTACGCAAGATGCGAAAGAAATCATTTGCGGTGATAATTTTTCCGCGACCTTGATTTAAATAATCTTGCAGGAATGTATAAAAGGCTTCATCACCGATGCGTGAACGTACATTTTCAAGAAATTTTGCACCTTGAAAATAAGTTGCGTTGGTATAGGTGCGAAAGCCTTCGCCTTCATAAATTGGAATATCCACAAAGCCTTCTGGTTTATAAAAATCAATGCGATATGTCCACCACCAACTGACCAAATCAGGATACACACTTTCATAATAAATTCTTTCGCTATATGTTGCGAGTGCTTCATCAACCCAGGGTTGCAAAGCTTGGTCGCTAGCGACTTGGTCAAACCACCATTGATGTGCAGTTTCATGCACGGCAACAAATGTTAAATAATTTGCAGGTGTGCCATCATATAAATTATAAAAATCTTTGCTTAAATAATAAAATGCTGAATATTCCATGCCATCGTTGAAGTCGCCCATTACAATGGCTAAACTTTTATGTGTATATGTTCCATAGCGTTGTGAAAAAACTTGTAAAGCTTCTACCGATGCTTGTAATGCAGCTTGCCCGCCACGTTCATTGAATGGGAAATAATAACTTGTGAGAGTCACATCACCAACTTGTGTGCTTGAAACTTGAAAATCTCGGCTGGCAGATAATGCAAATGTTCTTGCTGAATTAATTTTATAAACAATCGAACCATCGGTTTGGGTTTCAGGCACACCGCTTGATGCAACAATTGGAGCCGAATCTGGGTTTGCGAATCTGATAGTCACTGCATAATCTGCCGCATCGTAAACTAAATGTTCACCGTAATACCATGGTTCATGCAAAATCCATTCGCCATTGATGTTAGGCACAACAAATGGATACCAGTTTGTTAAATTAATTTGTCTGCTGGTGTAACCGTAAATTCTTGGGCGTGAAATGCTAGGGTCTTCTTGCTCAGCAAATGGTAATACCAAAGAATATTGAATATCAATTTCAACTGTTTCATTGGGTGCAAGAAAAAATGAAAGC
>DQGV01000322.1 GCA_003524705.1 Anaerolineae bacterium
TCTTCAAGAATGGCAGTCACTTGGCGGCGTTGAGCAGTGGATGTGGTGTAATAATTTAATTCCAGTGGAACGTTATACGCCACATTGCGGACACTAATCGCACGGCGTGGTGTAGATGGGTCATCATCATGGTCTCGCCAGCCGGCTTGTTCAAGTAATGAAATGCCCACTTCTGGGTCGTACGGAATCGCATCTAAGTTCGAATCATACGTTGGATGATTCACTGGCACGTAACTTGCAGGCACACTTGTAAAGCCAAATAAAACATTATCTACAACGGCTTGACGATTCAAACAATAAGCAATCGCTTGACGGGTATATGTATCTTCAAAATAATTTGATCTATCTTGCCCGAGGACATAACCATTATCATACGAGGCAGGATTAAGCCCCAAGCCTAACCATTCCACTGACATGCCAGTTGTTACAAAGGCTTGGGCTTGTTCAGCAGATTGCATCTCTTGCAATAAACCAACATGATTTTCTAAATTAATCGAAGGGTCTAACACATCACATCGCCCGGCGATTAATTCTGTCAAAGCAATGTCTGGGTCTGAGATAAAGCGGAAGTTAATTTCATCAGTTTTTGGGAAGCCATCTTGGGTGCGGAAGTAATATGGATTTTTCTCTAACGTAATATGGTCATTCGGAATCCATTCTTTGACCATATACGGTCCCCAACCTGTTGGTGTGCGTGAAGCAATATCAATTGAAGATAATTGGTCAGCAGAAAATTCACTCCACACATGCCTTGGGGCAGGTTGCCAAAAGTTTGTGAAAAATGTCGGGTCAATAAAGCCGGGTATGCCGAACCATTGCAAAACATAAGTATCTGCGGCTTCGTAAATTTGGGTACGGTCTATCAAATAAGAATTGACATTGGTATCTGCTTGAATTTGAAATGAATAAATTGAATCATCTGCAACAACTGGCGTACCATCTGACCATGTTAAATCTGGGCGCATCCGAAAGGTGACAATCATTTGGTCCATTTCAATAGCATCGGTGCCATCATAAGTAATCACACAATCATCACTGCGGCAATCAGCAGGTTTAACTTTTACGCCAGTTTCTAACGTCACTACATTTCCATTTGCATCTACAATTTCAGTTTGCGGTTCAACCGTAACGCGTGAAATTTGAGCATCACCATTTTCAAGCGTGGGTAATTGAGTCAATATCACCGGTTGATAATCATAATCAATGGTGTTAATCGGTCCGTTGTAAATGGCGGCAAGGACGCTACGTGCCGGTGCGTTCAATTCACCAAATGGATATAAACTATTTGGTTCCGCGCCCAAGCAAACCGTTAGTGTACTGATAGAAACTGTTGGGGTTGGTGAAGCAAGTATCCCCGTAGGCGTTGAGGCGCTTGGCGTTTCATCTTGATTTTGAAAACGCACGCATCCAGTTATCAAAACGATAATGATTACAAATGGAATCAATTTTTTCATCATGCTGAATATTATAACCATGTTAAATAAAAAGAGACTGCTGACGCAGTCTCTTAATTTTATTCAGCCAGCCAACACGCCACAAAATGATTGGGGCGAACTTCGCGAAATTCAGGTTCTTCTTGCCCACATTTTTCAACGGCAATTGGACAGCGTGTATGGAAGCGGCAACCTTTGGGCGGATTTAATGGGCTGGGCACATCGCCTTTGAGGATGGTTCGTCCGCGCTTCGCATTTGGATGTGCAACTGGAATTGCAGAGAGTAAAGCTTGTGTATAAGGGTGAAGCGGTTCTTTATACAATGTATCACGGTCTGTGAGTTCGACCATTTTTCCTAAGTACATGACTGCTACACGATCTGAGATATGTTCGACCACGCTTAAGTTATGTGCAATGAAAAGATAAGTAAGCCCAAATTCTTGTTGCAGGTCTTTGAGGATGTTGAGTACTTGTGATTGAATGGAAACATCCAACGCGGAGACAGGTTCATCGCACACAATAAATTTTGGATTCAATGCCAATGCGCGCGCAATACCAATGCGTTGACGTTGACCACCAGAAAATTCATGTGGGTAACGGCGAGCATGATATTCTTCTAAACCAACTTTCTTCAACATGTTAATGGCAATTTCCCAACGTTCTTTGGTATCGCCAATTTTGTGAATGTGTAAACCTTCCATCACAGCTTCGCCGATGGGCATACGTGGATTCAACGAAGCATACGGGTCTTGAAAAATGATTTGCATATCACGGCGTAAAGGTTTTAATTCCTTTTCACCCATTTTGATAACGTCTTTGCCTTCAAACGAAACTTCGCCTGCGGTAGGTTCAACCAAACGAAGAATAGCACGACCAATGGTTGTCTTGCCGCAACCGGATTCGCCCACCATGCCTAATGTTTCACCGCGTTTGACGGCAAAGCTAACATTATCCACTGCTTTCACTTCGGCGGTAACTCTTTGTAATACACCACTGCGGACTGGGAAATATTTTTTTAAGTTGTTAACCACCAAGATATCTGATTTTTCCTGAGTGTTTGTGTTTGTAGTATTCATATCTTTATCATCTCTCTAGGATTTTTTGCCAGATTTCTTTGGCGCAGAATGTCCATCCGCATCTTGATACAACCAACAACGCACTTTGTGGTCTTTAGAAATTTCAATCAAGTCTGGATGTTTTTCATTACAAATATTCAAATTATTTTCTACTCTAGCCTTACAACGCGGGGCAAAACGACAGCCGGGCGGAGGGTCAATTAAGTTCGGCACAGTACCGGGGATAACATCTAATTTTTCTCGGCGTTCGCCTAAAACTGGAATAGAACCAATCAAGCCATTGGTGTAAGGATGAAGCGGTTGGTCAAATAACGAAGTTACAGAAGTTTCTTCCACCACTTCACCAGCATACATCACAGCCACACGATTCGCCATTTCTGCAATTACGCCCAAATCATGTGTAATCAAAATCATGGCAGAACCAAGTTGTTCCTTCATGTCACGCATCAAATCTAAAATTTGCGCTTGAATGGTTACATCTAAAGCAGTGGTGGGTTCGTCAGCAATTAACAAATCTGGCACACAAGCCAATGCCATCGCAATCATCACACGTTGTGCCATACCGCCAGAAAGCTCATGCGGAAATGCGGCGGCACGACGAGCCGGGTCTGGAATACCGACCATTTTCAAAAGTTCAACAGCACGTTGCTCGCCTGCTTCTTTACCGAAATCTTGATGAATGTTTAAGACTTCAGAAATTTGGTCGCCCGCTTTAAAGACGGGATTCAATGAAGATTGTGGTTGCTGAAAAATCATAGAAATACGATTACCCCGCACTTGCATCATTTCTTCGTCCGTTGCATCTAAAAGATTCTTACCATCAAAAATAATTTCGCCTTCAATAATTTTCCCGGGCGCGCTAATCAAACGCATAATCGAAAGCGAAGTAACACTTTTGCCACATCCACTCTCGCCTACAATGCCCAGCACCTCACCGGGTGCCACATAAAAATCCACACCATCTACAGCATGAACCGCCCCATCTTCCGTATAAAAATAAGTCTTCAGGTTCTTGACTTCCAACAAAGGTTTTTGACTCGTCATAACCAGAGCTCCAAAAATAAGATTGCTGCATTATAGCAAAAATTTGACAAAATGCTTACGCTTCTAGCGAACTGTTTACCTGCTTCTGCTTCGGACACAGAATCTAACCTTACAAAAAAGCCTGCAAACTCATGCGGCTTGCAGGCTTTTCGATAATCACTTATCGATACTTGTCTTCATCATCTGGGCGTTTGCCTTGTTTGATACGCAACATCGTCACTGCGGCAATTCCCAAAAATAACCCTAATACAGATAGTCCATACGAAAGGAAATTCAAAAATAAAGTGGATTCAACCACTTGAATCGCCATCAAGAAAGGCATGATGCAACCAAACAACATCATACCCACTGCTATTACAATCACACGAACAGGATGTTCAAAAATCATTTATTTATATAACCAACATGCAACAAGATGACTATCTGCCGAAAGTTCTTGTGGCTCTTCAACTTCACACAAGTTATCAATTCTCTTCGGGCAACGTGGATGAAAACGACATCCGCTTGGTGGGTTTACAAGGCTAGGCGGTTCTCCACCCGGAAGTTCACGATACTTCAAAGCATTATCAGCATCTGGGTCTGAGGTTGCATCCATCAAAGCAACTGTATAAGGATGTTTTGGATTATGTACAAGTGAAGTGACGGGTGCCTTTTCAACCACATTCCCAGCATACATCACAAAGACGCGTTCAGAAAAATATCGAACGGTGGAAAGGTCATGTGTAATATAAATCACAGCGAGGCGATATTTTTCTTGTAAGCCGCGTAATAACTTCAAAATTTCAACACGCACAGACGCGTCTAGCATGGACACAGGTTCATCAGCAACGACAAGTTTCGGTTCAAGAATAATGGCGCGGGCGATGACGATGCGTTGTTGTTGTCCACCACTTAACATGTGCGGGAATTTATGTAAAAAATCATCAGCAGGGGTAAGTTTCACTTCTTCCATTACTTTGCGCACACGTCTTTCGCGCTCGGCTGGGTCTGTAATCCCATTGATAATTAATGGTTCTTCTAAAATTCTTTGAACGTTCATAAATGGTGCCAAAGCACCAAATGGGTCTTGTTGCACATACCCAATCTTAGAACGATAATCACGTAAGGCTTCACCTGCCAATTCACCTACGTTTTTATCTTCAAACATAATTTTGCCGCGTGTGGGTTTGTTTAAGCCTAAAATTGTTTTCATTAGGCTTGTTTTTCCACAACCACTTTCACCTACAATTGCAATTGTTTCGCCATAATGTAAATCGAATGTTACACCATCTACTGCTTTAACATAACCGGCATGTCCGAACCCGAAACGGCGAAGTTCAAACCAAACGTGTAAATCATCTATAGAGAGTAATACT
>DQGV01000403.1 GCA_003524705.1 Anaerolineae bacterium
GTAAATTTTTCTGCGGCTAATTTTGTAGCGGCATCCCATGAAGCACGAGATAACTTTCCGTCTTTGCGAATCATTGGTTTGGTTAAGCGTTCTTTGCTTTCAGCATAGTGATATGCAAAACGACCTTTATCACATAACCAAATTTCATTTACTTCTTCGTTTTGACGTGGCATGACACGTTTGACAACAATCTCGCCGCCTGCTTTGGCTTCACGTCGCGTATTAAGCGTCGTGTTACACCCAACTGGACATTGTGTACATATTGAGGATTCAGCACTCAGTTCCCACGGTCGGGCACCGAAGCGGAAATCAGCAGTCGTCAACGCACCCACTGGACAAATATCCGTTGTGTTGCCGGAGAAAATAGAATCAAAACCGGGGTCAGATAATGAAACGATTTGAGTCGTGCGGCCGCGTTCATCGAAAGCGAGGACGGGTTCACCAGCAACTTCATCTTGAAAACGAATACAACGTGCGCATTGAATACATCGTTCGCGATCGAGATAAATTAATTCACCCAATGGAACTTGCTTATCCATTTTCAATTTTTCATCATAGATGAAACGGCTCTTGCCCGGACCATGTGCCATGGTGAGGTTTTGAAGCGGACATTCACCGCCTTTATCACACACCGGACAATCTAATGGATGTGAAGTGAGCAAAAATTCAACCGTGCTTTTTTGACCCACTGTTGCTTTTTCGGTTTGTGTTTGCACAACCATGCCTTCAAAAACACGATTGGTACAAGCAGTTTCAAGTTTGGGGCGCATGGCAATTTTTGGTGCGCCATTTTCCATCACCACTTCTTTTGTTTTTGGGTCAACCATAGGTTGCCCCACTTCAACCAAACACATGCGGCACATACCGACGGGTTCTAGTTTGGGATGGTGACAAAAAACTGGAATATCAATACCTGCCAACTTGGCGGCTTCAACGACCGTGTAATTTTCAGGTACAGCGATTGGCTTTCCGTTGATAGTTACATTAACTTGTTTCGTCATCTTTATGCTCGGTTAAAGTCTTTCGGGAATCGTTCGATACTGGTTACAACTGCCATAGTGGAAAAATCACCTAAGGCACATAAACATTTGCCTTGCATTTGCTTGGCTACATTTAATAACAGATCTGTATCTTCTTTATAGGAACCATTGGCATGACCCATGCGTTTGACAATGTTATTCATCCAATAGGTGCCTTCACGGCAAGGTGTACATTTACCGCAAGATTCATGCTTGAAGAATTTAACTGTTTTGCTAATGACCCAATTCAAATCCACAGTGTCATCTAACACAATCACAGAGGCAGAACCTAAATCCGCACCCATGCCACGCACAGACGCATAATCTAATGGCGTATCTAACACTTTATCATTGACTGGAATTAAAGATGAAGATGCACCAGCAGGCATCAACGCTTTGACAGGTCTTCCGTCTTGTACGCCCATGCCATGTTCATAAATTAATTGTCTGAATGTAGAACCAAAAGGTAATTCATAATTACCGGGTTTGCGAACACGACCCGATAATGAATAAATTTTTACACCAGCCGCATCCGCTGTACCGATACCTTTATACCAATCTGCTCCATTTGCCAAAATCATTGGAACGTTTGCAAACGTCTCCACATTATTAATCACAGTGGGTTTGCCAAATAAACCAGCCACTGCCGGAAATGGCGGACGTGTACGAGGTTGTCCGCGTTTGCCTTCAAGCGATTCAAGCAAAGCAGTTTCTTCACCACAAATATATGCGCCCGCACCTAAATGCGTATAAATTCTTAATGAATAGTCAGTGCCAAATAATTTATCGCCAAGAAAACCTGCTTCTTCCATCTCCGCAATTTGCTTATCCATGGCTTCGGCAATATCCCAAAACTCACCACGCAAATACACATACGCAACATTCGCACCAACTGCATACGATGCAATCGCTAAACCTTCCAAAAATTGGAAAGGATTCATTTCCATCAATTCACGGTCTTTGAATGTGCCGGGTTCAGATTCATCCGCATTGGCAACCACATAATGGGGCCATTTATTTTTATCAATGAACGACCACTTCATACCGGTCGGAAAGCCCGCCCCACCACGACCACGCAAACCAGAATTTTTAACTTCATCCGTCACTTGGCTTGGTTGCATTTTGGTGACTGCTTTTTTGAAAGCAGAAAAACCGCCGTTCTTTTTATAGACGTTGAATTTATGTAAATCAGGAATATCTCGATGTCTTAATAAGATGTGACTCATCGCTTCTCTCCTGCTTCAACTTGTTTCAGCGACTGAAGCCACTCATTCACTCGGTCAATCGTCATGTATTCGTGATATTTGATTCCATCCGGTCCTTGTGATTGGAACATTGGAGCCCTATCACATGCAGCGAGGCACATCACATGTTCAACAGTGACTAAACCATCAGCAGTTGTGCCGCCATCTTCAACATTTAGGTGTTCACAAACTTGTTTCATGAATTCATCCGCACCGCGTAAGGCACAAGGTAAATCGGTGCAAATTTGCATGCGATATTTGCCTTCTTTTTTCTCGTGATACAACGTATAAAAACCAACCACTGACCCAACTTCGGTTTCGGTTATGTCCAAAAGTTTTGCAATCTCTTGCATTGACTCTTTGCTGATATAGCCTTCATCTTTTTGTACGAGATGTAAAAGAGGCATCACTGCTGAACGTTTATGTTCAGGCGGATATTTGGATAAAATTTGTTTTATTTCTTTAGCGTATTTTTTCTCAAGGCTCATCGGTCAATATCTCCGAGCACAATATCAATAGAAGCAAGGATAGCCACTAAATCTGCTACCAAGTGCCCTTTTGTGATTTCAGGCAAAACTGCTAAATTATCAAATGAAGGTGTGCGCATGTGCACGCGATAGGGTTTTGGTCCACCATCACTTTCGAGGAAGACACCCAATTCTCCGCGTGGTGATTCAACTGCGTTATAAATCGAACCTTTGGGTGCGAGGAAACCTTCTGTCCATAATTTGAAATGATGAATCAACGATTCCATGCTTACGCCGATTTCAGAACGTGGTGGCGGAACGAATTTACGATTCTCTGAACGAACTGGACCTAATGGTAATTTGTTCATTGCTTGTTCAATAATTTTCAATGACTCGCGCATCTCTTGAATGCGGACGATATAACGCGCGTATGTATCACAATCTTCTGAAACGGGAACATTGAAATCATATTGTTCATAACCGAGATATGGGGTTGCTTTTCTTAAGTCCCAATTGACGCCTGATGCCCGAAGTGTAGGACCAGTTACCCCGTAGGAAAGAGCCGTCTTTTTATCTAAATAACCGATGCCAACTAAGCGGTCAATAAAAATTGGGTTACGAGTCATCAAACGTTCATATTCATCTACACGTTTATGAAAGAGTTGCACAAAATCACGCACAGCTTTTTCAAATTCAACAGGTACATCACGCCACAAACCACCAGGGCGGATGTAAGTGGTCATCATGCGTTGACCAGATACCATTTCAAAAATATCTAAAATTAATTCGCGTTCGCGGAAACAATAAAGGAATACGGACATTGCCGCGAGGTCGAGACCAAACGCGCCGAGCCAAACCAAATGTGAAGCGATGCGTTGTAATTCAACAAGAACCACACGCAAGGCTTGCGCACGGACAGGCACATCTAAATCCACCAATTTTTCTACAGCCATCACATAAGCAAGATTATTGCCCATGGTGTTCATGTAATCGAGACGGTCAGTCATCACCTCGGCTTTCTGATAGGTTTTGGCTTCCATATTTTTTTCGATGCCAGTGTGTAAATAACCAATATCAGAAATACAATTGACGACTGTTTCGCCATCTAACTCTAAAATTAAGCGCAACACACCATGTGTAGATGGATGTTGCGGACCCATATTAAGCAACATGGTTTCACCACGAATTGCACGTTCTGAAACCAGATGTTTGAATTGGTCTATGCTGACTTCTTGAATCTGCGTCATGCTTATTCCTTTGCGTACGGCTTGCGAATATCTATATCTTCAAAGTTAAACGTAAATTGTGGTTCTTCATAACCCAACGGAAAATCTTTTCGTAATGGATGACCTTCAGTACCTTCAGGCATTAAGATTCTGCGTGGGTCGGGATGATTTTCAAAATCAATACCGAACATATCCATCAATTCTCGTTCACGCCAATTACAAGTGTCATATACACTTACAGCCGTCGGCAATTTGGGATTATCACCATTGACTGGGACGCGTAATTGAATAAAAGCAATTTTTTCTAATGATGTCAATTGATAAATCACATGAAAACGCGGATTATTTTGTGGGTAATAATCTACTGCTGTTAAGGCAGACAGTAATTCAAACGTATGTTTATCACGTAAAAGTTTTAGGGCATCCACAATTTGTTCTGGTTTTACAAAACAATGCACTTCTCCACGATGTTCTTCGTAGGTGATGCTAAATTTTTCTTGTAAATCTTTTACGATAGGTTCTAGTTTTTTATCCATTACTTACACTCCCCCCTCTCCTTTTAGGAGAGGGGCTGGGGGTGAGGTTACGCAGTCGGCGCAGTCACTTTTTGAGCATTAACTTTTTCATACAAAGTGAGCACACCATGAATCAACGCTTCTGGGCGCGGAGGGCATCCCGCCACATATACATCTACTGGAACAACTTCATCTACACCTTGGAAGATGGCATAGTTATTAAACACACCACCACAAGATGCACAGTCACCCATTGCAATCACCCATTTTGGTTCAGGCATTTGGTCGTATAACAATCTCAAGACAGGACCCATTTTCTTTGAACAACGCCCTGCCACAATCATCAAATCAGATTGACGCGGACTCGCACGCATCAACTCCATACCGAAGCGGCTCATATCATAATCAGCGGCTTGTGCCGCCATCATCTCAATAGCACAACATGCCAAACCAAACAACATGGGCCACATCGCATTCGTGCGAGACCAATTTACAACCTGATCAAGCGTAGTTGTTACTACGCCCATATTTCCAAGTTTTTGTTCTATTCCCATTCAAGGGCTCCTTTCTTCCACGCGTACACATAACCAATTAATAAAATAACGATAAAGATACCCATTTCAATTAAACCAAACAAACCGAGTTGGCGAAACGCAATCGCCCACGGCAAAAAGAAAATCACTTCAATATCAAACAAGATGAATAAAACAGCAATCAAGTAAAAACGAACGGGCATACGCCGCGTCCCTTCACCATACGGAACAATCCCCGATTCGTATGGGACATCTTTTGCCGCAGATTTTTTCTTCGGTCCAAACAACTCCCCCAAGCCGATAGCAATGAAAGCAATCAGAGTAGCAACTGCAATCATCACCCCAATGGCAATATATTCTAAAAGCATGAAAACCTCTATGAATTTGCAAAAACTGACGTGCTTCGCGTCAGTATATCACAAGGCTTACGAAAGTGCCACTTTTCACAAGGGATTTTCTGAATAAATCCTCACACCCGCTTTAGATATGAACTCGCTTCTTCTTTAAGTTGAGAATTGCTTCTGAAACCCCAACATTTTCTTAACTTCAAACAAAGCTAATCCCCTAAATAATCCCGCAACTCCCTGCTCTTAGATATCTGCTACAGTCAACCTATTCAATATATCTTTTATAATCCCCTCATGCAAAAAAAATTGTTATTTTGTGTTTTGCTTCTGGCTTCGTGTGCTTCGCCGAACAACCCAACAACCGATGTCTCTCTGCAAGCATATCTCACCAGCACGCCTATATCTACAAACACGCCAAATATTTTAGTGGTCGAAACAACGCCCCTGCCAACCAACACGCCTCACATTTACATCGTGCAACAAGGTGACACGTTCAGTGAAATTGCAGAAGCATTCAACATTTCAATTTCAGATTTAAGAGCGGCGAATCCAGATGTCAGCCCAAATACGATGTCTATCGGTGAGACGCTCATCATCCCAGACCCGTCTGCTATTTTCGCCGCCGCTTCAACTCCTACGCCTCTACCTGTTCCCATCACCCAAACAGTTTGCTACGCTGATTCATCCGCTGGGACGCATTGTTTTGCAGTCATTCAAAATAATACAGAAAACATTCTTGAAAATGTTTCAGTAAAATTTAATTTATTAGATGAAGCCAATAATGTCATCATAAGCGAAACCGCTTTCACCATTTTAGATATTATCCCTGCGAATTCATCTTTACCTGTTTATGTTTATTTTCCAAATATCAATGTAAAAGTAAATCCGCAAGTGCAATTGTTGAGTGCAATTCAAGGAAATTCAAGTAATTATCTCCCCGCCGTGATTCAAAACAGCATTGCGGAAATTACTGGCAAGTACGCCCAAGTGCGCGGACAAATTTTTCTGCCAGCAGAATCACAAACCGCAACCCAAGTATGGATTGCGGCTGTGGCGTATGACAAAAATGGAAATGTGGTTGGCGTTCGACGTTGGGAAGGCGGAGAAATCCAGCCGGGGGGTAGTATCAATTTTCAATTTAGCGTAGCAAGTTTAGGTCAAGATATTGAGGCGGTGGAGTTTTTCATCCAAGCAAAACCATAAAAAATCTAGCCACAGAGACCTTTGAGTTTTTTTCTCATTAAACTCTGTGAACTCTGCGGCTAATGGCTAAAGTTTATCTTCTGTATCGCTTTTGCCTACATCTTTGCGGACAATGATTCCGATAATCGGAACGCCGATAACAAGCAAAAGCACGCCACAAAAACAAAGCAATGAAACAGTGAGTGAAAGTGGTGGACCTGTTTGTTCAATCATCTTGGTACTATAACATAACTTGAACACTCACCCTTAATTAATCTCGCCGTGTAAAATAGGGGATGAAATATTTTTTCGGAGATGTAAATGAAACCTAAATTTATTATCGGCTTTGGGATGATTTTAGCCGCAGTTGTTTTCTTGATTTTTACTTCTACTGCACAAAGCCAAGAACGCTTTATGACTGTAGACGAAATGTTGGCAGAGGGACCTGCTATTGTGGGAGATAGCATTCGCATTACTGGCGCAGTGATTGGCGATACGATTCAATATGACCCTAATACGCTGACTTTGACTTTTGAAGTGGCGCATGCCCCAGCCGATTTTCAAGAAATTGAAGAACAAGGTGGTTTGGCAAAAGTTTTATTTGATGCAGTTAATGACCCAACTCGTAATCGCGTGAAAATTATTTATATCGGTGTGAAACCAGATTTGTTACGCACCGAAGCACAAGCCATTATGGCGGGTACATTAAATGAAAACGGTGTTTTTCACGCAACTGAGTTGTTGTTGAAGTGTCCTACTCGTTATGAAGAGGCAATGCCTGAGAATTAACCCCGACCTCACCCCTGCCCCTCTCCTTTAGGAGAGGGGAGATTCGGATAAATAAATGCTTGCAGAATTTGGATATGGTGTTTTAGTTCTAAGTTTTATCGTCACAATATATAGCGGTGTTGCGGCGGTGTTCGGAGTAAGAAAAAAATCCGCTTCATTAATTGAAAGTGCTAGGCGGGCGCAATTACTCTCCTTTCCTTTAATCTCAATTTCCTCATTGGCGTTAATCTATTTGTTGGTCAATAATCATTTTGAAGTGACTTTTGTTTACGAAGTCACCAGTTTAAGTATGCCGACGTACTTAAAAATCACAGCCTGGTGGGGCGGACAAGCCGGCTCGATGTTATTTTGGTCTTGGTTGTTGGCGGCGTTTACTTCATTAGTCACATTGCGAAAATGGGATAGAGATATTGAATTTTTGCCATGGGTGATTGTCGTTTCAGCAATTACGTTGGCTTTTTTCTTGTTTATGATTGTGTTCTATGAAAATCCATTTTCAAGATATTGGTTAGTAGCGGGGAGCGTCGTTGAAAGTATGTTCAAGCCCACAATAGAAGCAATCATTTTCACCCCAGAAAACGGACGCGGATTAAATCCATTGCTACGTCACCCCGGCATGATTATTCATCCACCTATGTTGTATCTTGGATTTGTTGCGTATGTCATTCCTTTTGCGTTTGCAATCGCCGCATTAATTACGGGTCGAACTGATGACCGTTGGACGCGTATCACACGTCGTTGGTCATTATGGGCTTGGTTATTTTTATCATTTGGTTTAGTGCTTGGCGGACGTTGGGCGTATGATGTTTTAGGTTGGGGCGGTTATTGGGGTTGGGACCCTGTTGAAATTGCGGCGTTCATGCCATGGCTCACAGGCACCGCCTTTTTACATTCAGTCATGATTCAAGAAAAACGTGGCATGTTAAAACAATGGAACATGGTTTTAATCATTCTCACGTATGCACTCGTAATCTTCGGCACATTCTTAACACGTTCAGGCGTTTTATCATCTGTACATTCGTTTGCAAACAGTCCTATCGGTCCATATTTCATGGGCTTTGTTTCATTCACATTAATTGCATCAGTTTATTTGCTAATCCGCCGTTGGAATGATTTACGCAGTGAAACCGAAATGAAATCGGTACTTTCACGCGAAGCATTATTTTTGTTAAACAATTTATTATTCATCGGCATTCTGGTGGTTTGTTTTTGGGGCGTGATTTATCCGCTCATTTCAGAATTGGTGACAGGCTTCAAAGTCACTGTTGGTCCGCCATATTACGAACGCGCCGCAGGTCCATTATTTGCTGGTCTATTATTTTTGATGGCGATTGCGCCATTTTCTGCTTGGGGACATTCAACTTTGCAGACTCTTGGAAAAGCACTTTGGAAATCTTTACTCGCCTCTTTTGTCTTGACCCTCATCCTGTTTTTTACATATACACAGAATCTTTACGCCATCATTGGATTCTTTCTCATCGCCTTAGCGATTTTTTCCACCTTGCATGAATTTTGGCGCGGAACAATTGCCCGTCAAAAAACACAAAGCGAAAATTTCTTTGTTGCATTATCAAAATTAATGATGCGAAATCGCAGACGCTATGGTGGTTACGTCATTCACATCAGCATGGCATTGATGGCGATTGGCATTCTCGGCATTGAGTTATTCCAAAAAGAGACTCAAGGCACAGTTGCCGCAGGGGAATCATTAAATGTAGGCGATTACACGGTTGAATATCGTGAATTGGCTTCGTGGGATGTTCCCAGTGACGATGTCAATTACACGCGTGCCGTTGTTGATATTTATGAAAACGGAATTTATCTTGGGCAGTTATATCCACGCATTGATTATTTCTACGATGCCGAACAAACGATGACCATCCCCGGTCAACGCTCAACATTTAGAGATGATTTATACATTCTGCTTGTAGATTGGCAACCTGTATCGAATACGGGTGCAACCTTCAAAATTTATGTCAATCCGTTAGTCAATTGGTTGTGGATTGGGTCACTGCTATTTTTATTCGGCATTATCTTCGCCGCTTGGCCCGAGAAAGAAACCGAAAAGGAAAAAGTTAAAGTCGCCAAGTCTGTTACGCAAACCAGTGCGGCGGATTAAAAACATTGGTGAGCGGAAAGTAGAAAGTGGAAATCGGTGGCGTATCGAGACCACAAACTTTGAGAAATATAATGAAGCATAAGAAATTAAATTTTATTTTTATCTTAGCAATTTTATTCACAACCTTTTCATTTCAATTTGCCTACGCGCAGGATGATATCCCAACAGATGATGAGGTTAATGAAGTTGCTAAAGGTTTATATTGCCCTGTTTGTGAAAATACTCCGTTAGACGTATGCCCCACTGAAGCATGCAAACAATGGAGAGATGTAATCCGCACTCAATTAGCAGAAGGCAAAACCAAAGAAGAGATTGAGCAATACTTTGTAGATTATTACGGCGATAGAGTGTTAGCAGAACCTCCGCGAACGGGATTGAATTGGTTGGTGTATATTCTTCCACCGGCAGTGATTTTGTTAGGAGCTGTTTTGCTCTTCAAAAATTTTCAGGCGTGGACAAAACCCAAAGTCGCTGAATCAGTTTCAAATCAAGAGAGAAGCGATGTCCTGAGTTCATCGAAGGGCGGTAGTTCATCATCTGATAAATATATTTCACAACTCGAAGAAGAATTGAAAAAGAGGAATTAAAGTTTAATGTCAGAAATCGTTGAAAGAAAAAGTGTGCCGATATGGATTCAAATGGTAGTGTGGCTTTTGATTGCGGGATTGTTGGCATTGGTTGCCAGTACGTTGAGCAAACGCCAACAAGGAAGCATTAGACCCGGTGATACATTACCAGATTTTTCATTGACGTTATTCAGTGGTTATGAATTTGAAGGACAAAGTGAAGTAAGCCTTTCAGATTTTGCTGGGAAAATTGTTGTGTTAAATTTTTGGGCATCATGGTGTAAACCATGCGAGCAAGAAGCCGCCGAGTTAGAAGAGGCTTGGAAATTTTATAACGGCGATGTGATGTTTCTCGGCGCGGATTATGTAGATACGGAACCCGAAGCACGCACCTATTTGAAAAAATTTCAAATTACATACCCGAACGGACCTGATTTACGCACTGAACTTTCACAAATGTTTCGCATTACAGGCGTGCCTGAAACTTATTTTATTGACCAACAAGGTGTGTTGTATTATGTAAAAGTTGGTCCATTTGTTTCGTTGGATGAAATTAAATCTATCATCGAACAGAAGTTACAATAATTTTTTGCCACAGAGAATACTGAGGCTTTTGAGAAAACCTATTAAAAATCTCAGTGAACTCTGTGGCTAATTAAAAAATCAAAAAGGGTAATGAATGGAACTAGGCTCTGTCTTTCTTGTTTTGGCTGTATTGGTAATTGTCGGTATATATTTATATGCACCGTTTACTGAACTTGTTGTTCAAACGGATATGGATGAATCACATGAAATTTCTGCATTGAAAGCAGAACGAGATAGAGTCATTACCGCATTACAAGAATTAGATTTCGATTTCAGACTTGGCAAAATTCCTGCCGAAGATTATCCCGAAAAAAGAAATTCGCTTTTACAAAAAGGTGTAGATGTACTTCGTCAGTTGGACGAAATGAATACTGAATTTTCAGCTTTGCTCTCTAAAGAAAATTCAGCAACAGACTCAGAATCAAAAATAAAAAATGATGAACTTGAAGCCATGCTTGCGGCACGTCGCAAAGAAAAGCAAAGCAAATCGGCTGGCTTTTGCCCACAATGCGGAAAACCCATCTTAGCCACAGACCGTTTTTGCCCAGCATGTGGAAAAGCACTAGCGTGAAAAATGAAAAGTAAAACGTGAAATCAAATTCACGTTTTACTTTTCAACTAAAGGATTTTATGAAACAAAAATTTATTTTATTGGCACTCGTTACACTTGCACTTTCAGCCTGTACCACAACGCTTGCAAGAGATGTCACTCCCCCGCCGAATTTAATTCAACCAACTCCAATCGCAACATTGGGTAATTTATATCCGCTAAATAATCCAGATATCGAAAATGGAAAAATTGTTTATCAAGAAAAATGTGCCCCGTGTCATGGTGATTCTGGTTTGGGTGATGGCGAGCAAGGCAAACAACTTCCTGTTTCAGTCATTCCAATTGGCTTGCCAGAAATTGCAAATCAAGCCTCACCTGCAAAATGGTACACAACTGTTACACAAGGCAACATAGATAGATTCATGCCACCGTTCGTCAGCCTTACAGACCAAGAACGTTGGGATGTGGTCACGTATGCATTTACACTTCACACAAACGAATCACAAATTGAACTTGGCAAAAATTTATTTGAACAAAATTGCGCAAATTGCGAAAATCAGTTTAATGATTTAGAAAACATGTCCGCGCTTTCGGATGCAGATTTGGTTAAGCAAATCAAAGATTCGTTTGGAAGTAATTTTTCAGATGATGAAGCCTACGCCGTTGCGAAATACATCCGCACATTGACATTCGCTTCAGAATCTACGGTGATAGTTGAATCAACTGCGCAGGCTGAATCTACGCCTGAGGCGACAGAGCAGGTCCAAGTCACAGAAGAAGCGATTGAAGCATTTAATGTCACAGGTCAAGTGGATAATCAAAGCGGAAAAGATTTACCATCCGATTTTCAAATCACATTGCGTGGTTTTCAACATGGCGCTGACCCAAATGCAGGTACGCAAGAATTTTTCAATGAAGCAAAAAGTTTGAAAGAAGATGGCAGTTATGGTTTTCAAAGTGAATTGACTGAGGGGCAGATTTACATCGTGCAGTTTACATTGGATGGTTTGAATTATCAAAGTCCAATTGCAGTTGTGCCAGCCGATGCAACAGAATTGACGATCCCAACTTTAATTATTTACGAAACCACAGAGGATTTCAGTAGTTTGCAAATTGACTCGCTTGAAATTTTCTTTGACCTTGCTAGTGAAGATAGTGCGCAAATCTTTTCGGTATATTCATTTACAAATTCAAGCGATAAAACCATCCTGATTAGTTTAGAAAATGAAACGGTACCGTTTATTTCTTTCCCAACGAATGCCACTGGATTGGGTTACGAAGCCACACAAGATAGTGCCATTTTTATTCCGAGTGAAAATGGGTTTGCGATTCCGCCCAGTGAAACGCCATATGGATTAATTGCATTTGCATCTATACCGCGAACGAGAGAAATTGAATTTTCATTGCCTGCACTTTTAGACATCAACGAATCAACTTTGTTATTGCCTGAAGGTGTAAACGCTGAAGGTATTTCATTAAGAGATGAAGGCATTCAATCTTTCCAAAATACAAACTTTCATATTTATACTGTTGGCAAAACAACCAAAGGAAGTAATTTAGAATTTACCCTTTCAGGTAAGCCCAAAGGCACAACTGAAAATGCAAACTTATTAGAAAATCAAAATGTTGTGCTTGGCATTGGTGCATTTGGTTTTGCTTTGATTTTTGCTGGCGTGTGGATGTACTTGAGAGATAAAAATAAAATTGCAACCGAAGAAGATGATGATTCCGAATCTGTTTTGGATGCCATCATCGCTTTGGATGATTTACATAAAGACGGCAAAATTTCTGATGAGGCATATCAGAAGAGAAGAAATGAATTGAAGAGTAAGTTGCAACGTGATTGAAGTCACCAAACTCATCAAACGCTTTGGATTAAAAACAATTCTGCGCGGCTTGGATTTTCAAGTTCAGCCCGGAGAATTTGTGGCATTGCTTGGTCCAAACGGTGCGGGCAAAACAACTTTTTTGCGAATTCTTGCTTCATTATCAAAACCATCTTTGGGAAATGTAAAAGTAGCAGGCTATTCATTGCCCAATGAATCTGCTCAAGTGCGTGCAAAACTTGGCGTGGTTTCACATTTGCCTTTGTTATATCCAGATTTAACAGCCGAAGAAAATTTGCAATTCTATGCCCGCATGTATGGCATTACAAATTACCAATCACGTATTACAGAAGTTTTACAACTCATTGGTTTGGAAAATCGCCGCAAAGATTTGGTGCGAACTTTTTCACGCGGCATGAGTCAACGCCTTGCAATTGGTCGCGCGATTCTGCATAAGCCACAAGTCATTTTGTTTGATGAACCCTATACAGGCTTAGATCAAGATGCGTCTGAAATGCTGGATAAAGTGCTGAAAGAAATCGCCTCACACGGGCAGACAGTTGTGATGACATCCCACGACCTTATCCGTGCTGAAGCATTAGCCACTCGCTTTGACGTGTTATCTCGTGGCGTAATCACTGCTTCCATTAACAAAAATGATTTGAAAAATCAAAACGTATTAGATTTTTACAAACGAGCACTTGAAAACTGATAACTGACATGAAACCATCTTTCCTCAAAGCAACCTTCGCCATCATTCACAAAGACCTCGCCGCTGAATTCCGCTCGCGCGAATTGTTGACGGCTATGTTAACTTTTTCAGTCTTGGTAATTTTGATTTTCAACTTCGCCTTAGACTTAAACATTGACGTCCGCCAAAAAGTGACCGCTGGCGTATTGTGGACAACATTTGCTTTCGCAGGCACACTCGGATTGAACAGGTCAATGGCTGTGGAAAAAGACAGAGGTTGTATGGATGGTCTCTTGCTTGCGCCGGTAGATAGGTCAGCAATTTTTTTTGGCAAAGCCATCAGCAATTTAGCATTCATGTTAATAGTCGAGGCAATTGTTTTACCTTTATATGCCTTCTTCTATAATGAAACGCGCATCTTTCAATGGGAATTTATTGCTGTGCTGTTACTCGGCTCTATCGGATATATCTCTGTCGGCACGTTGCTTTCGGCAATGTCAGTCCAAACACGCACACGCGAAATTCTGCTTCCCATTTTGTTATTTCCCATCACAATTCCAGTCTTGATTGCATCCGTCTTAGCCAGTGGAGCCATTATCAATGATGCAGGTCTTCCGCAAATCATCACGCCTTTGAATTTGTTAATTGTCTATGACGTAATTTTCATCGCCGTTTCATTTATGTTCTTTGATGCAATTGTGGAAGAGTAAAATCTACAAATTCTAAAAAATATATTGACTATTTCTCAGCAAACTCTATACCAACTAAGATAAATTACCATTTACTAATATCTCTTCAAGGAAATTTCATGCAACAAAAACCAATCTTACTTACCATCTTAGATGTTCTCTCCATCATCGCCATCGGAATCGCCACCTATTTTGCACTCGTCCTCGCCCCCACCGAATTGGTGATGGGTGAAGTGCAACGAGTCTTTTATTTTCACGTCGGCACAGGCTGGGTAGCATTGCTCGGCTTTATCATCGCTTCAATTGCAGGTGTTGCTTATCTTGTTAGTAAAAAAATGTTTTGGGATAGATTCGGTCTCGCCGCAGTGGAAGTCAGCGCCATGTTTTTCTTAATCACCATTGTTCTCGGTTCCATTTGGGCTCGCCCCGCTTGGAACACATGGTGGACTTGGGATGTTCGCTTAACATCAGCCGCCGTTACTGAATTAATTTTTATTGCTTATTTCATGCTTCGGGCGGGCATTGAAGACCCAGAAAAACGCGCCCGCTTCGGAGCAATCTATACATTGCTTGGCGGTTTATCTGCACCGATTACATTTATGGTCATTCGTTTATTCCGCAGTATTCATCCTGTCGTGGTTGGGAATCCCAGCGCGGAGGCACAAGGCGGTTTTGATATGACCGTTGATATGCGTAATACTTTATTCATTACATTAATCGCCTTCACAGTTTTGTTCATTGACTTTATTTGGCATCGCGTTCGTCTCGGCGGTTTGCAAGAAAAAGTAGAACAACTCAAACTCAAAACTCTCGGAGAATAAAATGGAACCCACACCCGATACATCCGCTTACATGGTTGCAGGCTACATCGTTGCTTTTTTAGTGATGGGAATTTATGTACTTAGCCTATACATCCGCAATCGAAATTTAAAAAGCGAACTCGAAATTTTAGAAGAAATAGAAGAGAAAAAGTAGCATGACGTCACGTTAAAAATGTGACCTACATCAAAAGAGTCCGTTATAATATACGGACTCTTTTGATTCTCATGAAAAAACTGCGCTGGAAGAATCACCTGCTCATGTGGATTGCCATTTTGAATGTGGCATTTTCTTCTGCGGTTGCCCCCGCCTCAGGCTTAGACGTGGCAACAGGTTCAGCAAACAAGCAGCCCCCTGGTCCCGACCGGTTTTCTATCATCGCCGTAGAATATACATCGTATGAATGGCATCTCAAAAATTGGAAAGATAAAAAATTAGTCTGCAAAGTAAATTCAGAGCATGACCAAGTGCCACTGCCCGGAGAAATCTATAGAGATTGTGGGGAAAAAATTTACGATACGTGGATGACCCAACCGACTTGCAATATCAATGATGTAAAAAATTGTAAGGGTTATTATGCTCTGCTTGTTGATAGTGAAGTAAAAGAAAAAGAAATAGGGTTGGAATTACCTTCTGCCAGCGCGTGGATTTCTTTAGAAGATTGTGAACCCGTATTCAGCACATCTACAAATATTTGTGAGACCAAACCAACGCTTGTATTTACCGGTCAAGAACCTTTGCCAAATGAATCAATAATCAAAGTAGAAGGCACATACAACGGTGAAGAATTTGCATGTGATGAAACCGATATTTGCAAATTCCGCATTCCAGAAACAGAAGCCGAAGGTGTGCCAGTTGAATTTTGGTCTTATTCTAGTTATGGTGATAGCAGTGAAATTTTTACTGCTCAAGTGCGCGTACAAATTGTTGACGAAGGCGACCCCGACCAACTTTATTATTATGTAGATATTTTGTCTTCTCAATTTCAAGGTCAATCAGCAACATGTTCCGAAGCATGGGGAGTTTTTCCGCCAGTCGGCGGCGCACCAGAATGGATTAGCACCCCAACCCAAAGTGAAGATTTAAGCAGTGACATTCCTTATACCTATCTTGCCGCAAATTTAATTTTACAAGGTGTAGTAGATGCAAGTGCCTGTACAGATAATGGTTTAGCACCGGGTAATGTAGTGAATCAGTGCGGTATGGAAAAAGCACGCGATGCTGTCACCGAATGGCAAAATCAATTTGATGAATTGATTCTCAGCACCGCCAAAGAAACCAGTGTGCCGGCATTTTTATTGAAAAGTTTATTTGCACGCGAAAGTCAATTCTGGCCTGGGATTTTTCACGCCAGCAATGATGTCGGCTTGGGGCAACTCACAGAAAATGGTGCCGATACAACTTTATTTTGGAATCGTTCTTTCTTCAATCAATTTTGTCCGCTGGTGATGGATTCAGAAACATGTGGAATTGGTTACACAAATTTAGATGAAGAATTAAAAGTTGAATTACGTCGTGCACTGGTCGGAAGTGTAAACTTAACATGTGAAGAATGTCCGCTAGGATTTGATTTAACCCAAGCAGATTTTTCTGTCGGTGTGTTTGCTCATAGCATGACCGCCAATTGCGAGCAAGCAGGTCAGGTAATCAAGAATTACACAGGTCAATCTGCTGGCGAGGTTGCTTCTTATGAAGATTTATGGAAGTTCACCTTGGTCAATTACAATGCTGGCGGCGGATGTTTGGCTGAAGCCATATCACTCGCACAAGGCACAACAGGTTTGCCACTCACATGGGAAACCGTCTCGCCTCACCTTGTAGGCGCATGTTCAGGTGCAATAGATTACGTCAACGATATTTCTGGAACGATTACGTCTGACCAATAAATTTTTGTTGGAGAATTCATGCTCACTCTTGTAGAAAAAATTATCTTTACAATTTTCACACTTATATCTTTATATTTGACATATCGTGGTGTGATGAAGATTGCGACACACATCTCCAGCGGGCAAGGAAAAATTGATTGGTCGCTTCTTTGGTCTAGACTTGGAAACCTGATTCTCAAAATCGGCTTGTTCAAACCCGTATTCAGATTCCGCCTCGGCGTAAGCATTTTGCATGGATTAATCGGCTGGGGGTTTTTCTCCTTCTTATTGGTCAACTTATCAGATTTAATTTACGGCTTCACAGGTTGGAAGCTTTTCTATAACACCGGCTTATTTGGTGATGTGTATCGTTTGTTAGCAGATATTACCGGCGTAGGCATCATGCTCGGCATGGTAGCACTTGCATTTAGAAGATATATTTTGAAACCTGCTACATTGACCACACGCGATACAACTTTATTGAATCCGAAAGCACGCACCGGAATCTTAAGAGATTCCGCAATTGTCACTGCTACGTTTTTTACACATAACTTTATGCGTATGCTGGAAGAATCTTTGTACTTAGCAAAGCAGAATCAAGTTGACGGGTGGCAACCCATTATCTCAGCCGTATCAGGTGTCTGGTCAGGGGTTGAAGCGAATCAATTAATCACGTTGGAACATATCACGTGGTGGATATCGCTCGGCGCGGTTGTGGCATTTCTCCCATACTTCCCATATTCAAAACATATTCACTTGTTTATGGCTCCGTTAAATTTTGGTTTGAAACCTGAAAGAAAATCCATTGGTCAATTAAGTTATATCAATTTGGATGATACTTCGATTGAACAATTTGGTGCGGCGACGATGAAAGATTTGGGCTGGGAACAAATTATGGATAGTTATGCGTGCATCCAATGTTTTCGATGCCAAGAAGTTTGCCCAGCATATAACACTGGAAAAATTTTATCGCCCGCCGCATTGGAAATTAACAAACGCTATCATTTAAATTATGGCGGCGCAATTGATTTGCCAATGACAAATTTAATTTCAGAAGAAGCAGTGTGGGCATGTACATCTTGCGGCGCGTGTGTAGATATTTGTCCTGTGGACAATGAACCAATGCGTGACATTTTAGATATTCGTAGAAATCTTTCGATGATGGAAAGTAGTTTCCCAAAACAATTGGAAACTGCTTTCAAAGGCATGGAGCGAAATCAAAATCCTTGGAATGTTTCGCAAGGTGACAGAATGAAATGGGCAGAAGGTTTAAGTGTGCCAACCATTGAACAAAATGCTGAACCTGATATTTTATGGTGGGTCGGATGTGCCCCTGCAACTGATTCACGTGCACAAAAAACGGCACAAGCTTTTGCAAA
>DQGV01000402.1 GCA_003524705.1 Anaerolineae bacterium
CAAATACTTGTCATCTTAATTGTCATTCTGTTTTCTATAGGTATAGGGTTTTCATTATTTGAACAAGTAGGGAATTCACTTCTCAACTTTCCTACCCCACGTTTCAGCGAAGGCAAATTCCAACCTGGCACCACAACCATTACAGACATATTGAAGTACGGACTCAATTTTGAATTACCTCAAATCAAACGTTTCATCAGCGCTAACTTAGGTTTCGCAATAGGTTTGATTTCATTATTCATCGCATTTTACCTTTGGCATCGTGCAGGCAAAAACAAACTATCAGTTTTTATCATCAACACGTATCTTATCATCGGCTTCATTCTTTCCCCGCTTCTACATTTAGGTGAAAGCACAATCAATTGCCAACAAGATATCATACTCTCCCATGAAAATTTGGGCAATTATCTTGCTGAAATCGTACCTGCGAATAGTTTAGTCTATTGGGATGGCGGCAATGCCTATACCCCTATGATTTACGTACCCCATGCCCGAATTTTCCCACCACAGATTAATAATGGATATACTTATCACATCGGCGGTGACCCTGATACGTTATACTACTTCAGTCATTGGAACAGCGAACTTGATGCACGATGGCGAAGTGAAGCCGATATATTTATTATCGAAGCCAAGCGCTACCCAAATTGGAAAGATTTCCTGAACCCGCTAGAATTTCAAGAATTTCCCAAACCCACAGCCTCGCCAGCTTGTAGCGAAGGCGCAGAATTAAGGATATTTCAACGAATCCCATGAACCTTTCACTCATTGTTCCTGTATACAACGAACAGGATAATCTCCCACTTCTTTTTGAAGCAATTTATAAAGTTATGAATCCACTTGGAAAGACATGGGAAATTATCTTGGTGGATGATGGTAGTCAAGATAACAGCCTAAATATTCTTAAAGAATATGCTGAAAAAGATAAAGAGCATGTGAAAGTGGTCTCTTTTCGCCGAAACTTTGGACAAACTCCAGCAATCGCCGCAGGCATAGATTATTCACAAGGAGACATTATCGTTTTGTTAGATGCGGATTTGCAAAACGACCCTGCTGATATTCCAATGATGCTCGCAAAGTTAGACGAGGGGTATGAACTTGTCAGCGGTTGGCGCAAAAATAGAAAAGATAATGCCGTTACCCGCAATTTTCCATCTATGATTGCAAACCGCATCATCTCATGGGTCACTGGCGTACATTTACATGATTATGGATGCACTCTCAAAGCCTATCGTCGCGAAGTATTAGAGGGTTTTCGTTTGTATGGTGAGATGCATCGTTTTATTCCAGTGTTTGCCAACTCTGTTGGGGCGAGAATCACAGAAGTCGTTGTCAACCATCACCCACGCAAATTTGGAAAAACCAAATATGGGCTAGAAAGAACCGTGAAAGTCATCTTAGATTTATTCACGGTGAAATTCTTAGTTAGCTATTCATCCAAACCAATTTATCTGTTCGGTGGCACAGGTGGCTTATTAATGATTTTTAGTGCCATCATGATGGCATATCTGCTTATCAGGCGTTTATTCTTCCTTGTAAGTGTTACAGGCTCACCTCTTTTTCAAACCAGTGTCATGTTCTTTATTCTCGGTTTTCAATCTATGTTAATGGGTTTAATTGCTGAGTTATTAGTTCGCACATATCATGAATCACAACGCAAACCAACATATACAGTCCGCACTAGGATTAATTTGAAAGATGATTAAGTGGTTGCGTGAAAATCGGCAGATGGTGGCGCGTGGAATAGGAAGCCTTCTGGCATTAATACTCTTAATTATTTTAATTGAGGAAGAAGGGGATGGAGAATTATTTTCTGCACTACGCCGAGTCACGCTCGGATATTTTTTATTAGCATTGTTGGCTCTATTTATCTCGCGTTTATTTGCAGCGGCGCGTTGGTATGTTTTGCTCAAATCTGCCGGCGTAGAAATTTCTTTTTTGCGTGCCACCATGCTCACATTTACCGGCAATTTTTCTTCAAACTTTTTACCAACCACCGTTGGTGGGGATGTTGTGAGATTAACAGGTTCTATGCAATTAGGTTATGACCGTGCCATTTGTCTCGCTTCACTTGTCGCCGACAGATTAATCGGTATGGTGGGTATGGCATTGGCTTTGCCTTTGGGTTTAATTCCTGTTCTTTCATCAAATCATACAGCTTTGCAATCTATTGCTATGCCTGCCTTGTTTCAAAAAGCAGTTGATTTTGTAAAACGAACCTTTGAATCATTTTCTATTTGGTTAAAAAAACCATTTGCATTAACTTCATCTATGCTGGCTACATTTGGCAACATGGTTTTTATTTACCTTGCATTATATTTACTGTTACTAGGCATTAATCATCATGTTGCCTATTGGTTAGTTGCAGGGTTATATACATTAACTTATTTTGTCACACTGATTCCAATTTCAATCAACGGTTTAGGTGTGCAAGAACTTTCGCTTACTTTTTTACTCACAGAATATGGAGGGCTTACTTCTTCTGAAAGTGCCACCATCGCTTTATTAACTCGCTTATTATTTATTATCACTAGTTTGCCTGGGGCATATTTCTTACCAACTATCTTGGCGGCAATGAATAAGGAAAAAGATGCTTAAACCTGCTTCAACAAAATTTTTCTTACAAACTTTTTTATGGTCTGTTCTATTTGTTGGCATACTTGCTATTCCAGCCACAATTGCACAAGCAGATAAACTTGAAATCATTTTTTGGCGTTCCCGCTGGGTGCTAATTGTTGGAGTATTTGCACTTGTTTCTTTAATGAGTTTGATTCTGATATTCTCTAGATCGGAAGAGCGT
>DQGV01000204.1:0-229 GCA_003524705.1 Anaerolineae bacterium
GATTATTTGCCAATGCTCCGCAAGCGTGAAGACGGTAAGAAAACGTATGCAGTCATTCAAGCAGAAGATGAACTCGCCGCATTGGGCATGGCAATTGGTGCAGGCTGGAGTGGCTTACGTGCTATGACTTCTTCTTCTGGACCCGGCATCTCGTTGATGACTGAGTTTGCAGGCTTGGCATATTATGCTGAAGTTCCTGTCGTAGTTTGGGATATTCAACGCATCGGAC
>DQGV01000204.1:440-1706 GCA_003524705.1 Anaerolineae bacterium
TTTGGGATATTCAACGCATCGGACCTAGCACCGGCCTGCCGACTCGCACCTCACAAGCGGATTTAACCTTTGTCTATTCAATCGGGCATGGAGATACCCAATCCATTATTCTTTTGCCCGGTACATTAGATGAATGTTTTGAATTCGGTTGGAAATCATTTGATATTGCTGAACGTTTGCAAACGCCTGTATTTGTATTGAGTGATTTAGATATTGGCATGAATCAATGGATGAGTAAGCCATTTCAATATCCTGATGCGCCAATGGATAGAAGCAAAGTGCTTTGGGAAAAAGATTTGGAAGAACTGAAAGGCAATTGGGGACGTTACCTTGATAAAGATGGTGATGGAATCCCCTACCGAACGATTCCTGGCAATAAACATCCCACCAGTGCCTATTTCACACGCGGAACTGGTCATGATGAATACGCAAGATATACAGAAGATTCTGATGTGTACATGCGCAATATGGAACGTTTGAAGAAAAAATTTGAAAGTGCAAAAAACTTTATGCCGAAGCCTGTATTAAGAGAAATCAAAGGTGCTGACATCGGTATTCTTGCTTTCGGTTCAACTGAAAATGCAATTCTCGAAGCGCAACATCTGTTAGAAAAAGAAAACAATATCAAGTCCGATTTCTTGCGTTTGCGCGCGCTTCCATTTACAGACGAAGTAACCAAGTTTATTGAAACACATGACCAAATTATGGTTGTGGAACAAAATCGTGATGGGCAGTTGTATAAAATTTTATTGGCAGAGTATCCGCAATATTCGATGAAGTTTAAGTCTGTAGCATTTCATGATGGTTTGCCTGCTTCTGCAACTTGGGTTCGTGATGGAATTCTTGAAAAGTACCAAAAGGCAGAAAGCGGAAAGCAAAAAATAGAAGTGAAGAAAAATGTAAATGGTGCAAAACCAACTTCAAAGTCTAAAAAAGAAGCGGTAAAGAAAAAATCAACCGCGAAAAAGAAATAGGAGTCAAAATTATGGTAACTGAAACTCTTCCTATGGCTGGTGCGCCTTCGAATGTGAATAAGGCTGGCTTAGCAAAAAATGATTATCGAGGTAATCCCACCACTTTATGTCAGGGGTGTGGACATAACTCAATTTCAAATCAAATTATCACTGCGCTTTATGAAATGGATATTGTGCCTGAAGATGTTTTGAAGTTTAGTGGTATTGGATGTTCCTCTAAATCGCCGACATATTTTTTGAATCGCACATTTGGATTCAATAGTTTGCACGGACGTATGCCATCGATTGCAAC
>DQGV01000204.1:2036-4493 GCA_003524705.1 Anaerolineae bacterium
ATTGGCATGGGTCAATTCAAACATGTCATGCGTCGTAATGTTAACATGATTTATATTATTGAAAATAATGGTGTATATGGGTTAACCAAAGGACAATTTTCTGCCACTGCTGAAAAAGGCTTGCAATTAAAGAAGCAAGGTGAAAACCCTTACATGCCTGTTGATATTTGTATGGAAGCGATTATTTCTAATGCAACCTTTGTGGCGCGTTCTTTTGCAGGCAACCCTAAACAAGTGAAAGAATTACTCAAAGCCGCGCTTTCACATCATGGCATTGCTGTGTTGGATATTATTAGTCCTTGTGTAACATTCAATGATCAAGCCACCGCTTATCATTCCTACACTTGGGGCAAAGAACACGAACAACCTTTGCATGAAATTTCATACGTCGCACCACGCAATGAAATTATGCTTGAGCGTGAAATGGAAGCAGGTGAAATTCGTGAAGTGGCTTTACATGATGGTTCACATGTCATTTTGAAAAATCTTGAAAAAGGTTATGACCCAACCAATAAAGAAGAAGCTTTGCGCGTTTCAAATGAATCAGCACAAAACAATTGGTTGTTAACTGGTTTGATTTATGTTAACCCTGAGAAACCTACACTCACTGATACTTATAATTTGGTTGATACGCCAATGAGTCGTTTGACTGAATCTGATTTGCGACCTGATAAATCTATGATTGAAAAAGTAAACGAGTTGATGTTTTAAATTTAATTAAGTGCTTTTGAACCGCCAAGCGCGCAAAGCTCGCCAAGTTTTTTCTTAGCGTTCTTTGCGAACTTGGCGGTAAAATTTTAACTATGAAAAAGCTTGATTCGGAAATTCAATTGGAATATATCCGTGCTTCGGGACCAGGTGGACAAAATGTAAATAAAGTTGCTACTGCTGTTCAACTGCGCTTCGATATTGTCAATTCTGCCAACCTCGCCTCAGACATTAAGGGACGCTTGATTCTGCTCGCAGGAAAACGAGTCAATGCGGACGGCGTTTTAATTCTCGAATCTAAAAAGCTTCGTACTCAAGAACAAAACCGTGAAGATGCAATTGCAAAGTTTTATGAGTTGATTCAAAAAGCAAGCGTTAAGCCGAAAGTTCGCAAGAAAACAAAAGCAACCAAAGCCTCGAAAGAAAAAAGATTAAGTGAAAAGAAAAGACGTAGTGAAGTCAAAAAGATGAGGGGGAATGTGATCGATTAATTATAATTGGGAACAAAATAGAAATTATCATTATTTCAAGGTCACAAATAACTTATGTTTGTTGTAAATGGTAAAACTTATAAATCTTTAGCAGAACTCGCAAGAGATGCAGGGATTCCCTACAATAGAGCATATAAACGTCGCCAGAGAGGATTTTCCGATTATGAAATCTTTTTCGGAAAACCAAAAGTTAAGAAACCTTCGCCATCAAAAAAAGAAATTACTAAAGGAAAGATAGTTATTATTAATAATAAAACTTATCCAAGTATCAAGGCGGCTTATGAATACTTTCAACCTAAAGCCTCATACAACACTGTAAAACATCGTATCCTAATATTAAAATGGACTATTGAAGAAGCTTTTGAAGTGAAAAATCGAAGTAAGCTAAGGAAAAGAAGGAAAAAGAATAACAAGAAAAATGGTTATATTGTTGATGGTGTAATGTATGTATCTATAAAGGAATTGCACATAGCTTTTAAGCAACCATATTATTTAATATACAACAGGATAAAAAATGGGGTGGACTGCTACTAAAGCGGTAAAAGAAGTTACAGATGACATTGTCACCATAAATGGTAAAACTTATAAAAGCGCATTAGCTGCTTGGGAAGAAATTGGAATTACGAGTTTTACAACTTATCAGGGGAGAAAAGCAAATGGATACGCATTAGAAGTTTGCTTAGGGTTATTACCTATTCCAAAGCAGCAGAAATATGAAATAAATGGTAGATCTTATGCCACACTTGAAGAAGTTGCTAAATCGTTTAACTTAACAGTAGCACAAATAAATTCTAGACTTCAAACTATGTCTTTGGAAGAAGCTATTATTTATACTCCTCAAAATAATGGACAATACAATATGGCTCGTTTTGATGGAGATCCAAAACTAGCTAAAACTATTGGAATTTTCTACTTTGTAAAAATAGAAGTAAATAATGGGATTTTGCACAAAATTGGGATAACCTTACACTCATTAGAAAAAAGATTTAAGACACAAAATATAAAAGTAATTATTCAATTTAAAGGTGAAATGAAAAAACTATACATACTTGAACAGAGAATACTGAAAGAATTTAGGGATAATCATTACAGAGCCGATGAGGAATTCGATGGAAGAACGGAGACCTTTTTGTTTTTAGAAAATGAGGAAAAAGAAGTAGTAAAGTTAATTAAAAATGAAATGACTAAAATTGAAAATAACTAATTAAGGGATTTTTTATATGAAAATCAAAAAAGTTAAAACTAGTTCTCTTATTAC
>DQGV01000394.1:0-338 GCA_003524705.1 Anaerolineae bacterium
TTAAGGTTAATATCTTTTTCAATTTTCTTAATAGATTCAGAAAAGGTTTTATTAACAAAATCCTCAACAACAGATGTTGAATTGAAGTTTTTTACCATAAATTCTGTTATAAATTTTGAATTAGGGTTTGTAATATCCATTTTTATCTCAAACTAAACAAAACCACCTCAGGCTTGTCTATAAACGCAACGCGCCCCCTTGTGGGGTTCTGTCCAATTTATAAAACATTTCCTTGGTTTATAAATAACTAGATAAATCTTGCGCTAGACTTTCAACTAGCAAACTAAAAAAACTAGCAACTAGATAACTAAACTAAACCACCTCAGGCTGGTCTATAA
>DQGV01000394.1:589-6387 GCA_003524705.1 Anaerolineae bacterium
CTATAAGCCGCATTCTGTCCAATGACTTGCGTCACTTGGGCAATCATCTCTCTGGGCGACGTGTCGCCACATCGCTCAATGCAGCCTACCCGGAGCTGACCACTCCCACGCTTGGAAGTGGTACGTATGGAAACGAGCCGCTTCCCATCGTCCACAGACGAACTTGCTCCTGCTTGGCCTTGCTCCCGGCGGGGGTTACCTAGCCACACACATTGCTGTGCGCGCTGGTGGTCTCTTACACCACCTTTTCACCATCACATCCCGAAGGATGCTGTTTGTTTCTGTGGCCCTTATCCGGCAGGTTGTACCCGCCCCGGATGCTATCCGACGCCGTGCTCTATAGGAGTGCGGACTTTCCTCGATTCCGTCAACGCAGAACCGCGATTGCCCAACCAACCTGAGGTAAGTTGATAATACACTTGTAAAGGGGAAAGTGCAAGTTATTCTCTTGAAATGTTGCAGTTTTCAGTTTTGTTTTGGGCTTTAGACTGTGAAATCCTTATTTAGTTTGATAAAATAGGAAGAAATATAAGGACTCCCCTTGAGTAGCATACCTGGAAAATTCGTCATTGGTCTTACTGGAAACATCGCCACCGGAAAAAGTGTGGTGCGTCGTATGTTGGAACATTTAGGTGCATACACAATTGATGCAGATGCTTTGACGCATCGCGTCTATGCCAAAGGCGCGCCGGGTTATCAACAAGTAATTGATAAATTCGGCAAATGGATTTTGAATAAAGACAACGAAATTGACCGCGCCAAACTTGGCAATTTAGTTTTCAGTGACCCTGAAGCCATGCGTCAATTAGAAGATATTGTGCATCCATTGGTTCGTCAGGCGGCAGATATTTTGGTGAAACGTGCAACCCAATCCGTGATTGTGATTGAAGCCATTAAACTTTTGGAAGGCGATTTAAGAAATGTGTGCGATTCTATCTGGGTGACAAATGCTCCAGAGGAGACGCAGGTTGAACGTTTGATAAAGAAGCGTGGTTTATCTCGTGAGCAAGCATTAGAAAGAATCCATTCGCAATCACCACAAAGTCAAAAAGTGACAGTTGCCAATATGGTCATCACAAATACGGGTTCGTATGATGATTTGTGGAAACAAGTGAGTGAAGCGTGGAAGCAAATTATCCCCGGCGCAAAAGAGAAAGATGCCAGTGATGATACGGTTCAAAAAATGAAGCCGGTAAAAGTTACCAAAGAATTAACTGGTGACTTTACAGTAGTACGTGGCAAACCCAAACATGCTTCTGTGATTGCTGAATTAATTACGCGCTTAAGCAAAGGCAAAAGAAGTATGTCTGTTGATGATGTAATGGAATCATTTGGCGAGAAAGCTTACATGCTTTTGCAAATCGGTGACCAAATGGCAGGTGTAGCAGGTTGGCAAGTAGAAAACTTAGTCACCCGCACTAGTGATATTTTCTTAGAAGAGAATATTGACACCGCCAAAGCACTCGAAGTTTTAATTGAAGGCGTTGAAAAAGCATCGGCTGAATTACAAAGTGAAGCCTCCTTAATTTTTGCATTGAACGAACTTGCGAATCAAGAAACTGTTTGGCAAAAATTGGGTTATGAAAAACGTACACCGGAAACATTGGGTGTGCAAGCTTGGCAAGATGCCGCCATCGAATCTACATCTGCTGGCAGTGGTTTGTTCTTCAAACAATTAAGACAAGATAGAGTTTTACGACCAATTTAACACGTCACCTAATGTGACAAAATTTTCTTAAGGTTGGGCTTTTGTAATAGTTAACTGGGGTTAATCTGTAACTGTTATAACTAGCCCGAATATATCGTGACTGATTTTCTAAACAATCTCTTTTTTATATTTCAACGCATCAGCTGGTTGAGCATGTTAGACATTTTGCTCGTCACGCTGATTTTCTTTGCCTTGCTTTATACATTAAGAGATACACAAGCCATGGCACTACTACGTGGCATGATTTTGCTTGTGGTTGCATTAATTCTCTTAACCAGCCTCGTTGATTTACCCGCATTCTCGTGGATTGCTCAAAACTCATTGCCAGCATTACTCCTCGCCTTACCGGTGATATTTGCCCCAGAGATTCGGCGGACGTTAGAACGCCTCGGACGCGCAGGGAATTTTGTTTCTATTTCCTCAACAGACTCTACAGGGATAGAAGACACCATTCGGGCAGTCGTGACAGCCACCACCAGATTATCCGCCCGCCAACATGGCGCATTGATTGTGTTACAGCGTTTAGATAACCTCGAAGAATTTTCACAAACTGGTGTGCAATTAAATGCTAAAGTGACACCTGAATTATTGTTACAAATTTTTTATCCGAATACACCGTTACATGATGGTGGCGTGATTATCGTCAACTCAAAAGTTACAGCAGCGGCATGTGTCTTACCTTTATCTGCTAGCGGAATTTTGAATCGCACGCCAGAACGTCAAATGGGGTTACGGCATCGTGCCGCCTTAGGCACATCCGAAAATAGTGATGCAATTGCATTGGTCGTATCCGAAGAGACTGGCGCAATCTCTATTGCACATTCCGGTAGAATGTTACGCCGCTTAGACCCTGAACGTTTAGAAAATATTCTTACTGCTTTCTTTAGACCCAATGGAAAAGAGTATCAACCCTCATTATTAGGGAGACTCTTAGCTGGTTTTACAAAACGAAAAGAAGAAAAATAATGTTACGTTGGATTATTAATAACTACAAAACATTTTTATGGGCGCTTGCATTATCCATTGCTGTGTGGATTTCTGCTGTCACTTCTGCAGACCCCGATGAAACGCGCAAACTTCCGTACCCTGTCACGATTCAAAAAATTGGTCAATCTTCAGACCTTGTTTTAGGGAGTACGATTCCAGAACAAGTAGAAATTACTTTACGTGCGCCACGTTCGGTTTGGGAATTGCTTGAGGCAAATCCGCAATTGGTAAGCGCAATTTTAGATTTTTCAACTTTAAGTGCAGGTGAGCATATATCTGAGTTACAAATTCAAATCAATGCTCGCCCGGTGCAAATTATTACCGTCACACCGAGTGCTGTAACTTTCAACTTAGAACCACTGGAAAGAAAAATTTTAGAGGTTGATTTAAATCTCGTAGGTGAAGTAGCAGTTGGCTATCAAATTGGAGAGGCGAATTTAGAGCCAATCCAAGTGACGGTATCTGGTCCACAATCTAAGGTTGAACAAGTAGTCCGTGCCAGAGCCTCTGTGGATGTAAATGGTATTCGCGAAAATCTTGACCAAGTCTCAACTATTGAGTTGTTAGATGTAGATGGTCAAATCATTGAGGGGTTGAATGTAAGCCCAAGTTCAGTCAATGTGCTTTTGCCGGTCAGTCAGCAAGGTGGGTATCGTGATGTAGCAGTTAAGATAACCATTGTTGGGCGTGTGGCAAGTGGATACCGCCTGACGGATTTATCTGTCTTTCCACCGGTCATCACTGTTTTTTCTACTAACCCTGATTTAGTTAGTAATTTACCGGGCGTGATTGAAACACAACCGCTTGATTTACAAAGCGCTCAAGATGACATCACAACAAGATTATCGCTGGTGTTGCCCGAAGGCGTTTCTATTATTGGAGAGCAAACGGTTTTAGTACAAGCAGGTGTATCCCCTATTGAAGGCAGTGTGACGCTTGCTAATGAAATTATAGAAATTGTTGGACTTGAAAATGGTTTAACGGCGGTTGTTTCACCGAACAGTGTAGATGTGATTTTGTCCGGTCCATTACCATTGTTAGATACATTGACGAGACAATCCATCCGTGCTACTGTTGACTTAACGGGATTATCCGCTGGCACATATCAAATTACACCAAAAGTAGAAATTTTGATTTCAAATATTATTGTTGAATCTATTTTGCCGAATGCAGTCGAAGTGGTGATTAGCCCTATTAATCCCACACCAACACCATAAATATAAACCCTAAAGGTCTTAAAGACCTTTAGGGTTTCATAATGAAAGAAACTAAATGAAACCCATTGTTGCACTTGTAGGAAGACCAAATGTAGGAAAATCAACGTTATTTAATCGTCTTGTTGGCGAACGAATGGCAATTGTAGATGATACGCCTGGCACCACGCGTGACCGTCTCTTCGGCGATTCAGAATGGAATGGAAGGCTGTTTACTGTTATTGACACAGGCGGCATAGATCCGACTCATGGAGGAAAGACTCCGTTATCAGTCGGCTCTGTGGATTTTATCGAAGATATCCGCAGGCAAGCCCAAGCCGCCATCAGCGAAGCCGACGCGGTGATTTTTGTCAACGATGTTGAAAGTGGAGTCACCGAACCAGACCGTGAAGTTGCAAACATCTTACGTCGTTCACAAAAGAAAATGCCTGATGGCAGTTTTTCCCCACCGATTTTTTTGGCGATCAATAAATGTGACTCAAGTGCCAGAAGACAACAAGCGACTGAGTTTTATGAATTAGGTTTGGGTGAGCCGTATCCAATTTCTGCCATTCATGGAACGGACGTTGGTGATTTGCTAGATGTTTTGGTGGCTTCATTCCCTGAACAAAAAGAGAATGAAGAAGATGAAAATATAAAAATTGCAATTGTTGGTAAACCGAATGCTGGCAAATCAAGTTTGTTAAATAAATTAGTCGGCAAAGAGCGTGTGATTGTGAGCCCGATTGCTGGGACAACGCGCGATGCCATTGATACGCAAATTGAATTTGATGGTTTACCCATTACATTGATTGATACCGCAGGCATTCGCCGACGTGGCAAAATTGAAAAAGGCGTTGAAGAATACAGTGTGATTCGTGCTTTCAAAGCCATTGAACGCGCTGACGTTTCTTTGTTGATGATTGATGCAACCACTGGAATCACTGCCCAAGATGCACACATTGCTGGTTTTATCAAAGATGAATGGAAATCTTGCGTAGTTTTAGTCAATAAATGGGATGCGATAGAAAAAGATAGCACCACCATGGATGCTTACACTGAAAAAATTCTATCGGATTTAAATTTTGTTTCGTATGTGCCGATTTTATACATCTCTGCTAAAACTGGTCAGCGTGTTGACCAAGTGATGCCATTAGCATTGCGTGTTCAAGAAGAACGCCTTGCAAGATTAACGACTTCAAAAATTAATGAGATTATTCACACCGCCCAAGATGCACACCCGCATCCGACTCACGCCGGCAGGGCACTCAAAATGTATTATGGCACTCAAGTACGGAGTGCCCCGCCGACCTTTATGATTTACGTCAACGAACCAAGTTTGATGCACTTTACTTATTTAAGATATTTAGAGAATCAAATTCGCAATGAGTATAGTTTTATTGGAACACCAATTCGAATTGTATTGAAGGGTAGAAGAGAAGAATAAATTTGTGAACAAAAAACAAATCCTCATCATCGGTGACGTTATCACCTTCGCCGTTCTCACCTACATTGGTTTTGCTTCTCACGGCGAAGCAGACCTTGCTTTACTTCCACGCATGGGAGCGATATTTTTCCCAGTTTTGTTTGGCTGGTTTTTACTCGCCCCATGGTTTGGGTTATTTAATGAAAATGTCACCACAACCCATCAAAACTTATTATTACGTGCCCCACTTGCCATGTTATTTGTGGCTCCTTTAGCAAGTATTCTACGTTCTGCTTGGCTTGGAAGTGCCGCATTACCGACATTCACCTTTGTGCTCGGTGCAACCAATGCAATTGGTATTTACATCTGGCGTTGGCTTTATTACAAATTATCAAATCGAGCGAAATAGATTCTTTCCTCCTTCAATAATTTTGCCACAGAGGTCGCAGAGTTCTCTGAGAAAAAAACTCAAATATCTCTGTGT
>DQGV01000445.1 GCA_003524705.1 Anaerolineae bacterium
GATAAATCCGCGCAACTCTGAATTGGCTGTTTCCCACGATTGATTCCAATACGTTTGTGAATCCTCCATCTGAATTGCAAATGGATACCAATTAATGTTAATGGCTTGTCCGCTTTTCTCAACCAATTTCAACCAAGCAAAAACAAAGTAACTATCACGGCAGGCATAACTATAAAAAATATCCATTTGCATTTGAAACCTATTGCCTTATTCCAAGACGGTGTTCTTAAGTACGCCTTTCAACAAAGGCAATGTTGTTTGAGCAACTACTTCGTCGAGGTGCGCATCTCCGCCAGTTTGAATTAATTGTTTGAGTGCATCTTTATCTTCAATATTTTCAAACAAAGTAGTTTGTAAAATTTCTTTCACACCTTCGCCACCTGTCAAACGTAGCCAAATCGTTCCGTTATTCGGTTCTATATCCAACCCGAAATTAAAGAACGGACAACATAAGCGTTCATTCTCAATGAATTTAGCAATTGCCATAAATCTACCCGCTTCATTTGCAAATCGAATAGCATATCCATTTGATAATTCTTGAACTTCTTGTGCCGCTGAAAAAAGTTGCGGGGCAGTCAGCACATGTTCTTCACGCACATCTGCTGGAATGGCGGTTAGGTCACAGGCTAAAGATAAATTTTCATTTTGTTTAGTATTCATTTTATTTCCTATTACTGATTGATTTCATGAACTGGTTCTATCGATCTAATAGAATTTTTCGATTGAGCTTTATTTCCCATCCAACGATAAGCAAGTACAAAACTTGCAATGGATATTAAGGTCAAGCCACCATAAACCCAGCCAACGTTTGCCGATAACCATACAGCCACTGGCGTACCTGCTAACAATGCCAATCCCAACGGCACAATCAATGGCGTACAACAAGGGCTAGTCACACAAGCCACAACGAACATAAAGCCAGCACGAATTTTTTTCCACATACTGTTCTCCTCAATTTGATTGAATGAAATTATTTTTTTGTTCTTTGCAGGAACAGACAAAACAATAGGCTCTTTACTTTTTGCCTCCGAAGAACAACTGCAAGCCCCTGGAACACATACAGCACTTCCATCTTCTGTATTACTTCCACAATGCTCTGACATTAAACTTTTTCCTCCAGATTGCTGTTGATAAGATAACAGACACATTGTTCATCACACTTTTTATCAGGTGGCAAAGATGCTCCATCACTACGAATACGATTGAGCGTATCCCGTAATGCCAACAAGTCTGCAATGCGTTGGTCAATATCAAGAATGCGCTTATCAAACGAATTGAGCACTCGTTGACATGGCAGAGTTCCTTCATCTCGCGCAGATAGAAATTCGCCAATATCTGTTAAATTGAAACCCAAACTACGGGAACTAACAATAAAGCGTAAACGCTCCACAGCTTCAGGGCTGTATTGACGATAATTATTATCCGCTCGTTCAGGACTTGGCATTAATCCAATTGATTCATAATAACGAATCGTTTTGGCTGATACGCCTGTAAGTTGGGCAAGTTCGTGAATGAACATGGTCATGGCTCCTAATGTACACCTTCCAGCAACTGGAATGTCAAGGCTTTTTTGGAGCAATTATAGGCTTCTATACTTAGAAACTGATCATACTCAATGACTATTTCCAAAGTTCGATAATTCGCGTCGATGCATTCTTTCTTGATAATATCATTACATACTGATATAATGATACGAAAGGAATCCAATCATGCTTCTTGCCAATCCAAAATCTATTGAAATGCAAGCAAAACTCTTTCGCGGTTTTTCTGATCCATCGCGCCTTTCCATTCTTGATGCATTGCGAGATGGAGCGGTTACGGTAAATGAAATTGTAGAAGCAACTGGCTTATCACAGCCAAACGTCTCCAATCACCTTGGATGTTTACGCGATTGTGGACTGGTTATCTCTGAACAACAAGGGCGTTTTGTTTATTATGAATTGAGCGACAAGCGGGTTGGACAACTACTGATGCTTGCAGATCAACTTCTAGCTGATGTTGCAAAAGGTGTGTACGAATGCACGCGTTATAACGTGAGGGCTACTAAAAATGGCTAATATACAAACTATGGAAGTTCCTATAAGAGGGATGGATTGTGTCGAATGTACACAACATGTCCAACATGCAATTTCTAAATTAGATGGTGTGAAATCAGTAGATGTATTACTTGCTGCTGAAAAAGCGATTATTCAACTTGACCCTGAAAAGGTAGGTTTGTCTGCTATTCGTAAAGCTGTTGCTAGTGCAGGGGATGAATATTCTGTCCCAGAAGCTACAGATGTTTCTCCTATTCAACCGATGGGAGATTTCAATAGGCAATTGATAATTTTATTAGTAATTGTATTTAGTGTCGTTTTATCAATTGTAATATTTGGGGAATGGCTTGGTTTGTTTAAGTTATTAGATAATCTCATACCTTTTCCAATTGGTTTATTAATTGTTCTAGCAGGTGGCTATCCTATTTTCAGAAATGTTATTCGTGTCACTTTCAAAAGACAAATTATTTCTCATACACTTATGACACTTGGAGTAATTGCTGCCTTGGCTGTTGGTGAATGGGTCACTGCTGCAATTATAGTAATCCTAATGCGTGTTGGTGAATATGTTGAAAACTTCACAACCGAAGGTGCAAGACGTGCAGTAAAAGAATTAACTTCTATTGCTCCACAAACTGCACGTGTGGAGCGTAACGGTGAAGAAATAGAAATACCAGTTGCAGAAGTGAAAGTTGATGAAATTGTAATTACTCGCCCTGGCGAAAAAATTCCTGTAGATGGTGAAGTAGTAAGCGGAGAAGCAACAATTGATCAAGCAGCGATTACAGGTGAATCTATGCCTGTTGAAGTAACAAAGGGAAACCATGTTTTTGCGGCTACCATAACAAAATTAGGAAGTTTGCGTATAAAAACATTGAAAATTGGAACAGATACAACATTTGGTCGTGTGGTTAAAATGGTGGAAGAAGCAGAAGCAAATCGTGCCGATGTTCAACAATTTGCTGATAAATTCAGCTCATATTACCTGCCTATTGTGATTGTAATAGCTACACTCACTTTTCTGATTAGTGGTAACCCCTTATCAACTGCTGCTGTTCTTGTCGTTGCATGTTCTTGTTCAATTGCTTTAGCAACGCCTGTTGCCATGTTAGCCTCAATTGGCGGAAGCGCAAAACGTGGATTACTAATCAAAGGCGGTAAATACCTTGAAGTATTAGCACGCGCAGATGTTGTTCTTGTAGATAAAACAGGTACACTAACGCTTGGACAACCAAAAATTACAGATGTTATATCTCTAAATGAGTTATCTGAAACTGAAATTCTTGCTATTGCCGCTTCTGCTGAACGTTATTCTGAACATCCACTAGCTGAAGCTGTACGGGTTAAAGCTCGTACTGAAAATATCAAAATATCAGAAGTAGAAGATTTTGAAGCAGTTACGGGTAATG
>DQGV01000267.1:0-2512 GCA_003524705.1 Anaerolineae bacterium
CTTGGAATTATATAGAGTGTTACATATTCTAAAATAATTTCTGATGAATGAGAAAGTTCAACGAAAAGCGGCCCATCATTAAACAGATAAATTATTATGATAGTTGCGTATCCAGGCGATTGAAGTATTAAAGCGACAGTGTTTAAAGGATAATTTCTTGACTGAAACAAAAGGGTTATTAAGATAAATAAGATAAACCCGATTACACCTCCAAGAATCGTCCTTGGAATTTTTCCTGACTTTCGTTCAGGAGCCGGTTCATTATTTCTTTGTCTCAATAGAGGTTTTATCATTTTTTGTTTCATCTTCCTGCATGCCAAAACTCTGACCTTAAACCTGCTTGCCTAAAAATCTCAGCGACTTGCTCTATGCTTCGTCCATGATAATCTATGGACAATCTATTGTGATACCAAAGTTTTGAAAGTTCCCAAACTTGGTCAAGGGTTAAGACTTCTCCACGAGCCAAATTATTTCGCCTACACCATTTATCAATCCATGCTTCCGACTGGAAGAGCAGCATTGTGGCTCAGGTAAAGACTAGGTCATCATACCAGCGAGAGAAGGGAAGAGGGAAATGCACAAGTAATTGGTTATTGGTAATTTGTCCATTCTTGACTTCCAATTTCACTTCTTCATTACTTTCTGTAAACTTTGCTTCAATGACTGCATCAGTGTGAAGCGCGGCGGGGATTCCGAGCATGTCCCATGCACAATTGGCGAAATATGTTTTCCCATTGGCTGTCACTTTGAAATCCGTCGGAATCCCAGAAAATGGATTTGCCATGCGGATATTCAAAGTTTCCAAGTCAAGAAAGAAGGCATGGCGATTGTGTAATTCTAAATATAAATCCTTCGTTTCTTCATTTGTAATGTCAAAGTGCTTTGCAGTCTCTTCTACACTTGGCGGGTGAGTCGTCTCTGCAAAGTTTTGATACACAAAATGCCGAACTTGCCAAAGGATAGATTTATCGTCACTCATTCTCAAAATTGTAAGCTAACTTCTTATTGATTTTCAAGATTCTAATAGTTTCTCTTGATATTTGCAGTGCTTCATTAAATTCCTTCCAGCAATGTTGCCAATACTTGTAAAAACTATAACCACTGCGTAGGAAAACTTTCCTGTGAAATATCCAGACTACTAAACACGTTCCTAAGAATAAGAATCTTTGCAAAATATTTGTCATTTTCAAAAATAGCCAATTTCTATCTTTTCGTAACATTCCTAAGCGCTCTGCCTGAAATTGGACATGCTGTACTTCATCTTCCAATATTTGTTTGCACAAGGTTTGTAGAATAAGAGAGTTTGTCGCCTCTTTTAGTGCCGCATAATAAACCTTTGCGATAATCTCAGCTGTTATCAAAACCGAGACTGAAACCTCCAAATTTCCAAGTAATTGACGTAAACTACGAAAAACGTCATCTGTGAAGGTCTTTTTTACGAGCGGAATTCCGTTTGTCTGTAAAAAACGACCAAGGTCTCTGGCATGTCTCTGTTCTTCTGCAATAAAAACGCGAATCGTGTTTACATATTCAAGGTCACCAGTTTTCTCAGCAAAATCTCTTGCATATTGTATTAAGTGCCTGCCTTCTGAACTTTCTCCTGTCTGAAAGTCTTGAACTGAAGAGGTAATAGCTAATTTTTCCTCCTCACTAAGTTCATGGCCTACATGCCAAGGAATTTCTAATAGAGAACGAGCGTTTTCTTCATAATATTTTTTCCATTCGAGTGAGGTTTTCATGATGGTCTCCTTTATTTTTGACCATCATTCTAGCGATATCTTTCTTTCAGAGTCTCTCTCAAGCTATCAATATTTTTCTTTTTATAGCAAATTTTCTACTCACTACTTTCCACTTTCTAAAGATTTCAAAATTTCACTCGCCCTCTCCAACCGAATATTCTTCTCCAAAACCATTTGGCTTGCAACTTTCTCAATCAAATCTCCTGTTGCACCGGCTGAAATCGCAATCTGACGTGCATGCAAAGACATGTGTCCGCGTTGAATGCCTTCTGTTGCTAAAGCCCGAAGCGCAGCCATGTTTTGAGCAAGTCCAACCGAAACGATAATCTCAGCCAATTCATTTGCAGTTTTGACTTCCATCAACTGAATTGCCATTTGTGCGGCGGGATGAACCTTCGTCGCACCGCCGACAATTCCAACTGCCATTGGCATTTCCAACTCGCCGACTAAGTTTCCTTCGTCATCCTTACTCCAAGTAGATAATGAAGTGTATTTGCCTGAACGAGCCGCATACGCATGTGCGCCTGCTTCAATCGCGCGCCAGTCATTGCCTGTGGCAATCACAACTGCATCCACGCCGTTCATAATTCCTTTGTTGTGTGTTGTTGCACGATAAGGGTCAACAGCCGCGAAAGCATACGCCGCAATAATGCCATCTCGTACTTCTTCGCCTGAAAAAGTATCAAATGCCAATTCTTTGACTGGAATCACACATTTTGACTTTGTGATTCGCCTATCTGATAGGTTTGACAATATCTTCAGATCGGAAGAGC
>DQGV01000267.1:2740-2862 GCA_003524705.1 Anaerolineae bacterium
CTGATAGGTTTGACAATATCTTCAAATGGACTTTTCCACCTGTCAACGCTTCAATCTTAGGCGACAGTTGTTCACACGCCGTGTTAATTGCGTTTGCGCCCATGGCATCGCGCACATCATAG
>DQGV01000189.1 GCA_003524705.1 Anaerolineae bacterium
AGTTGCTGAAAAAGGACGTGGACTGCAAGCAAATCAAACATTTCAATAAGTCCACGTCCTTTTTCAGCAACTTTGCCACGTACAAAACCATTTTTGCGGATGCTCTTTAGCATTTCAGCAACATCTTCGGAAAATCTTTTTCGTAATTCAGAGAATACTTCTTGAAAAGGGCTTGCAATAGCACGTAATTGTTCACGGGCATGACGAGCTTCAGCTTCAATCATGGCATCTATACGAGCGCGGCGCTCATCTTCTTCTAGTTGGTGCATCATACTTTCGTGACGTGATTTTTCGGCGGCACGAGATATTTCTAAAGACAAGGCTTCTTCTTTTTGTTTGGAGCGAGCGCGAATGTGGTCTACTTTGGCTTGTTCTTTGGCAACATCTACATCACTATAAACAAGGGCAGTGACATAATCAGCTTGTAGTTTTTCTGCAATTTCTTCTTTCTTTGGAAGTTTTGACATAACAGAATCAACGACATAGTCTACAAACTGATTATGATTCATTGGCTTGCCATTGATAATGACATGTTTATAGCCATTTGCACAAATTGAGTTCCACGAGGCTTCGGCAACTTCTTTGTAACCTTCCGCAAGCCAATCTTGATATGAATCTAAGTTCTTGATAATTCTGCGCTTGATTGCGTAAAACTCTTTCCATAGTTCTACCCATTGCTTTTGCCATTTTTCGTAAGAGGTGTAAGGCAACCAACGATAAGGACGAAAGCCAGTGACATCATAAGAAAGCCTATCCAACCAATAGCGCATTCTTGTAACAACTGATTTCAACGCTCTGATTTCTGTTTCTGGGATAAGGTGTTTTTGACCTTTGGTGAAACGAGTAAAACGGGGGTCGCTGACATCGGCTTGGATACCAATTTCCGCCCATGTTGCTGAACGTGTAAACATGCTTACCCCACTGATATTTAAGTCAATAAGAATGCCTTGATTGCGAAGTACATCCAATTCAACTTGAACAGAACGAATCTGGTCTATTGGCTTTCCAGTAATATCTGATGCTTGCTTTAAGCGTTGTTCTGTTTTCTTTTTCATTGTTTCTCCTGTATAGGCTTACTTTAATAACGATTTAGACAATGAAAATGTTTATAAAAAACCCCTCGAATATCGAGGGGTTTTTTATGCCAGTATTACCTCCTATTTTTATTTTTTAGAAGTTGCTAAATTGACGGATGAGGGAGACACCCACCAATTCAGCAACTTGTACCCACTTTTCTTACATTATCACTACAACTTTCGTAGGAGTCGCTTTCTGGTTTGGGCACTTTGGTTTTCGCTAGCTCGACATCGGAAGTATCACCCAAATCAACTACTTCCTCCACAGCCTTTCCACTTACTCACGACTCAATCAATTAGTGTGGGCTTTCTGAATATATAGACGATTAGAATACCTAAAATGTTGTGTTTAATTTGGTTTTGGCTTGAATTCGTTTATGGTTTCAAACGTGCCATCTTCTAACATTATGACAATATCACCAGGTTGAATTTTTCTGTGATTCTTATCTACAATACCGCTAAAGGGCTTTAATACAGATTCGTATTTGAAGTGCTTTCCGTCATAGTGTAGGAATAAAGCCTGATTACGGACCAGCTTATAAACCATGTCATAGATACCTAGTGCAAAAGCAATGCTGACTGAGGCACAGTAAAAGATAGGTGATTATCAAGATAACAAACCTATCTATAAAAAAACTAACCTGCCACACTCAAGAAGTTCTTTGAATTGAGACTTCTTGAGTTCGTAAGACGGAAATCCTGCTTGCAAGGACTCTGCTAGTTGATACTTGACACTTCCATTCATATCTATAATGATTCTAAAAAACACTACAGTATCACCATCAATTTTTATTTTTGTTCCTACACTTGGGTTTGTTATTTGGATAATCTCCCTTTTACAATACATACAATTTGTTTTTTTATTTGACCTTTTTACAACCACTATTTCTATTTGTACTTTATGCTTCGTCATATATTAATCCTCCATGAACAAAACAGGCAGGGCGTTCGCTACCAACTTATCTTTTCGGATAATCCAAAAAGATTGAAGCATTGTCATGTTCTTTGAAAGACCTTCTGGTGTGTTTATCTGCCCTGTCAATTCTGCAATTTCTTGGATTGATACAGGGTTGGGGTATCTTTCAATCAGGATTTTAAGAATATCTGTTTTTTTTGCTCCAAGTCTTTGGTAAATTTGTTGATGTAATTCTTCGCAGGTCAATGGTGTTTGGGGAACATTGGCAAATGACATTCCAACCTCTGTTAATTCAAGGGTATCGGATTTGTTATCTACAATCATTTCATTCTTGCGAAGAATGAAAAGGTTTTTGATGTAGCCTTCTGGCTTATTTGTTTGGTCAGACAAGAAAGCGATTATGCTACGTTTTGGGGATTTAATGCCGACAGAGTTCATCCATGCGATAGAGTCAATGATTTGTTGTTGTGGGTTGCTGATTTTTACATTTTCTCGAATGTGTTCAGCGCGAGCAACGTCTTTGCCAACTAAAGGCATATTTCTAATTCCTGAAGCTACAATTTCTTTAGGAAATAATTCTTCGTTCTTTTTCATATAAACTAAATCTAAAGGGAAAACAACTTTTTTTCCAGAAACGGTTTTTTGACGTTTATTAAAATCATCAATAGTATTTTTTATTTCTTTTTTAACTTTCTCTATTCCTGTATTTATAT
>DQGV01000015.1:0-7452 GCA_003524705.1 Anaerolineae bacterium
TATATGGCGGCACGCGGCATGAAAGATAAAGACTCAAAACTAGACCGTCATTCATCACATTTGTTGTTGCTAGCAGAAAATGAAAAAGGTTATCAAAATTTATTAAAGATTGCCTCCGCTTCACAAATGGAAGGCTTCTATTATTATCCACGCATTGACCATGATTTTCTTGCGGCACATTCAGAGGGATTAATTTGTACAAGCGGATGTATGTCGGCTGAGATACCGAAGGCGTTGTTATATGAAAATCCAGAAGAGGCGACACGCCGATGGAATTGGTATTACGATTTATTTGGTCCTGATAGATTCTTTATCGAACTGCAAAGTCACAACATTCCTGAAATTACAGAATTAAATAAAAAATTATTAGAACTTGGTGCAAAATATAACGCGCGTTATATCGCCACCAATGATGTGCATTACATCAATCAAGAAGATGCGCTTTTGCAAGATATTTTGTTAGCCATGCAAACCCAAACGGTATTGAGTGATACCGAACGTATGCGCATGACCGATGATTCATATTTCTTGCGTCCACCTGCTGAGATGCAAAGATTGTTTGCAGAAATTCCTGAGTCAATGTCGAATACGTTGTTGATTGCAGAACGATGCAATGTGAATCTCGATTTCAAGGGGTATCACTTACCAGAATTTCCTGTGCCGTCTGGTCACACCGCTGAAACATATTTACGGGAGTTGTGCGAAGCTGGGGCTAGGAAAAGATATCAGGATGATGCAAACAGCTCGAAAGTAAGAGAGAGGCTTGATTATGAACTTCGAGTCGTGCACGAAATGGGATTCGATGCTTATTTCTTAATCGTATGGGATTTATGTCGCTTCGCGCGTGACAATGGAATTTGGTACAACGCGCGCGGCTCCGCCGCTGGTTCTATCATCGCCTACACATTGGAAATCACAATGGTTGACCCATTGGAACATGCATTGATATTTGAACGGTTTTTAAATCCAGGTCGTATCTCAATGCCTGATATTGATTTGGATTTTCGAGATGACCGCCGTTCTGAAATGTTGGAATATTGTGCCAACAAATATGGCTCGGATAAAGTTGCTCAAATTATTACATTTGGAACAATGGGAGCCAAAGCCGCTATCCGTGATGTGGCACGTGTGATGGAAATTCCATTGCCTGAAGTTGACCGCCTTGCAAAACTTGTGCCGTTTGCCGCTAACAAAGGCGCAGGTATGGAAGATGCCATGGCGGTGCCAGAGTTTAAAGAAATTTATAACAATAACCCTAAAATGCGTGAAGTGATTGATATTGCCACAAGAATGGAAGGCACTGTCCGCAATGCAGGCACACACGCGGCTGGTGTGGTGATTTCTGATAAACCAATTACAGAATATTTACCACTTCATCGCCCGACTTCAAATTCAGAAGAAACGCCGATTAAATCTGTCACACAATTTGAAATGGGCGTGCTCGAATCATTGGGCATGTTGAAAGTAGATTTTCTTGGATTAATTACGTTAACCGTCATGGCGCGTGCTTGTGACTTTATTGAAAAACGTCATGGCATTAAATATGATTTGACGAATATCCCCATTGATGACCCGAAATCATTTGAGTTAATGGGTGCTGGGCAAACCGCTGGTGTGTTTCAAGTAGAAGGTGGCGGTATGACTCGTTACCTTGTACAAATGAAACCAAAAAATTTGGATAACATCATTGCTATGGTGGCATTGTATCGTCCTGGTCCGATGGCGTTTATTCCAGATTACATTTCACGTATGCATGGCACACAAGCAGTGAAATATCGCCACCCAGCTATGGAACCAATTTTCAGCGATACATTCGGAATCCCTGTATATCAAGAACAATTGATGCGTGCCGCAGTGGAACTAGCAGGTTATACACCTTCTGAATCAGATGAATTGCGAAAAGCGATTTCAAAAAAGAAAAAAGAAGATATTGATAAGCATCGTAATAAATTTGTCAAAGGGGCAATTTCAAAAGGCATGGATGAATCAACTGCCAATGCCATTTATTCAGATTGGGAAGAATTCGCGCGTTATGGCTTCAACAAATCTCACGCCGCTGATTACGGTGTGATTGCCGTACAAACCGCATTTCTAAAATCAAAATATCCAGCAGAATACATGACCGCGCTCATGTCTGCATCAGCAAGCCAAACTGAAAAAGTTGCTTACTATGTGGCAGATGCTCGCTTAATGGGTGTGCCCGTTTTACAACCTGATATCAACGCTTCTGAATGGGATTTCAGCATTGAAGATATTGATGGCAAACCAAACATTCGTTTTGGCATGGGTGCGATTAAGAATGTTGGTCAACAAGCCGTGCAACCGATTATTGATGAACGAATCAAAAACGGAAAATTTACAGACCTGAATGATTTTGCCAGAAGAGTGGACTTACGCACTGTAGGCAAACGCGCGCTCGAATGTTTAATTAAAGTCGGTGCTATGGATTCGTTTGGTAATCGCGCTTCTATGCTCGCTTCATTAGATCGCATTGTTGCAATTTCAAGCGCACACTTCCGCGCCGCAGATGCAGGTCAGATGAGCATGTTTGGTAGCACCAGCGGCGTTGTTGAATCAATTCATTTGCCTGAAGTGAAAGATGTTGATAAACGTGAAATGTTAAATTGGGAACGCGAACTCATCGGGCTTTATATTTCAGACCATCCACTAAATGAATATCAAGCCACGCTCGCGCAAATCGTCAGTTATTTTTCGGGTCAACTTTCCGAATCAAGTCACGAAGAAAAAGTTCGCGTAGCGGGTCTCATCACAAACATTCGCCCATATACAACGAAAAGTGGTAAGCCTATGGGCTTCGTCACCATTGAAGATATTCAAGGTGTGATTGAAACTGTTTTGTTTCCGAAAACTTGGACGCAATATCAAAATCAAATCAGCAATGGTCAAATTGTGATCATCGAAGGAAAAGTTGATCAAAGCAACACGCCACCAAAAATTTTAGTTGATTCGATTAAGACTGAAATCAAAATTTTAGAATCTGCGGATGATTCGACTCACAAACCTGTTTCGGCTCAAACGCCAAACGCTTCGACTCCTACGGTCAAACCTGTTTCAGCACCTAAACAGAATCAAACGCCCAAACCTGTGATTCAAAAACCGCAAATGCAAGTTGCAGAACCACCCGTAGATTATTCCATAGATGAAGATATGCCCCCACCACCTGATAACTTCCCAGATGATTGGGAGAATCAATGGCAACCAACATTTGATGATGCAAAAGTTGCATCACAAAAAGAACCAAAATTTAAAAAAGATGAAGAAGTGACTCCACCAGTAGTAACACGAGTTGTTTCAGCTTTAGAAAATGTTGAAGTGTTAGAACAACTGGAAGATAAGTTTGAAGCGGTTATTCCATCTTTGTATGTTCCGTTAGCAAAAGAAAATAAAGACAAAGAACATCCGCCACAACAAATCACAATTACATTGCGTTCCACAGGTGACCGTGAGCGCGATAAACGCCGCATCAAAACCTTGTATGGCACGTTGATTTCGTATCACGGACGCGATAAATTTAGTTTTCAAATTTTTGAAAATAGCAAAGGTCATCTAATTGACTTTCCAAACGACAGCACGCGCATTTGCCCTGAGTTGTTTGAACGCTTGAAAAAATTATTGAATGAAGAAACTTGGCAGGTTGAAGAGATAACGTATCAATAAATAATCAATCAGACCTCTGAGGTTTTAAAAACCTCGGAGGTCTATTAAATAAAACTATGAACATCATTCGAGCCACCATTGACCACACAGACTTAATCGCCCCACTCTTTGACTTATATCGTCAATTTTATAAAGCTGAAGAAAATCTCGAGGCCTCACGTCAATTTATTTTTGATAGATTATCAAAAAACGAATCCATAATCTTTCTTGCAATGGACAATGACAAACCGATTGGATTTGTGCAGTTATATCCATTGTTTGCTTCAGTTGCATTGAAATCTTTATGGCTGTTGAATGATTTATATGTAGATGAATCTGCAAGAAAATTAGGCGTTGGTGAAGCCTTGATTCACGCCGCTGAAAATTTTGCCAAAGAAACCAATGCTCGCGGATTGTTTTTACGAACTGCGACAGATAATTTTCCCGCTCAAAAGTTATACGAAAAATGCGGCTGGGTAAGAGATGAACAGTTTTATCGCTATGATTTGATTTTTAAGTAATGCAAAATACTAATCCCCCAAATAATCTCTCAACTCCCTGCTCTTAGACGGGTGACGTAATTTCCTTAACGCCTTGGCTTCAATTTGGCGCACGCGTTCACGAGTGACATCAAAGAAGCGGCTGACTTCCTCAAGCGTGTGTTCTTTACCGTCCCGAAGCCCAAAGCGTAATTCGAGCACATCTCTTTCCCTGTCTGTAAGTGAAGCGAGGGCATGTTGAATTTGCTTGCGGAGCATTTCTTTTGATGCAGAATCCATAGGCGAAGGTGCATCTACATCTTCAATGAAATCACCCAAAGCACTTGATTCATCATCACCGACGGGACCTTCTAACGAAACAGTTTCTTCGGCAGATTGCAAAGCGCGAGTCACTTTTTGTGAAGCGACATCTAACCTTCTTTGCAATTCAGGTTCAATGATTCGATTCTCAGCATGGGCTTTGAGAATTTCTTGCACATCCGATGCGGAAAGATACCCCGTTTCCATAGCAAGTTCTTCATTGGTTGGGTTACGTCCTAATGTTTGAATGAGGTGACGTTGCGCACGCAAAATGCGCGAAATTGATTCAAACAAATGCACTGGAATACGAATCGTGCGGGCTTGTTCGGCAATGGAGCGATTGATAGATTGACGAATCCACCAAGTGGCATAGGTGCTAAATTTGAATCCACGACGTGGATCAAATTTGTTGATGGCGCGTAACAAACCCATGTTGCCTTCTTGAATTAAATCAAGCAATGGAATGCCACGACCTAAATATCTTTTCGCCACACTGACGACTAATCTTAAATTGGCACGAATGAGTGCTTGGTTTGCAGTTTCAGCACGTTCTTTAATGGCATTCATTTCGTTTAATAATTCTTCATCGGAACATAAATTTCGATACAGGGTGCGTTGTGATGGAAAAGATTTTTCTTCTTGAGCATGTTTCAGTAACCAGTCTGCATATTTAGATGGGAGCAAATGCAAACTAAGAAAGACGCTATAAGCATGGCGTGCGAGATTATCCCAAAGATGGTCTACACCCCAGTGACCGTTATCAAGATAGGTGCGTAAATACGAAGCAGAAGCAATTTCCCACCCAGTATGAAGCGTTTGTGATTCTGAAATCATGTTTGCTAAATTGGGAAGTTCATGGTCGAGTCGTTCGGCATCTTCAATTAATCTATCCCACGATGTAATCATTTCAGAAATCAAAGAATGATAAATAGATGCAGGCAATGAAACGCCTTTGCGTTGTTTGAGTTTGCGTAACGTTTCAATGAGCCGATGCGCTTCTATTAAAGTTGCCAGCCGAAATTCACTATCAGAATCTAATAACTTGACTTGACCAATTTCACGCAAATACAAACGCACGGGGTCTTCAGAATGGTCAGTTGTTTCGTAGGCAGGGATTTTGAGCGAATCTTCAAGGTCTTCAGTTTGATTCGCTAACATTGAATCATCAGGTTCGAGAAAATCATCGTCTGAAAAGTTGACAGGGTTGAGAGATTCTAAAACGCCGTCTACAGAAAGCGGTTGGTCATCTTTTTGTTTTGATTTCGGCTTGTTTTCTTTTTGAGCAGACATTCTCTCTCTTCTCCACGAGGCTGTACTATACAACACTCAAACCCTGCGATAGTGTCAATTTTTTTTAGCCATAGAGTTAACTGAGAAAAGATTTTAAGAACTTCTCAAAAATCTCTGTGGCAAAGTTTTATTGCTTCTTCGCTATCTTTTGTTTTGCCAAATCTAAACTGCGTAACAAACGCGTAAACTGCATCGTTTGTTCTTGATACATTTTAATATTCATACCGCCTTGTGTTTCATCATCTTCTTGCATAAAACGCAATTGATTCACATTCGATGTTGCATGTGTCCTGCGTAAATCCAATAATCTGTTTAACAAATCTTCTAACAACCTGTCATCATACGTTTTATCAATCTTTTCTGTTTGATTTAATAAATCGTTTGTCAATGTGGTTAATGTTTCAGGTAAATGTGCATTCAAATAATTTTGATGTTCTTTTTCATCTTGCTCCACAGCCAAACGCAACACACCAAACAACAATTGATGGTCGGTATATTCAAAATCTTCCACAGCCAACGGGCTCAAACCAAACTCTTCCAACTTTCTATCTAAGCGATACACCAACTCAGGTCTTTTCAACAACATGCTTAAACAATATGTTTCCACTTTCAATCTTGGATTAACCGCCGCAACAGTGGATTCAACTTTTACGCTTGAATCTTCGCCGCGCGGCTTGCGCCTCATTGCTTGAGGTCGAGTTGTTGTGCCCGCTAAAGCAGATTCATTCACCTTCAACATTCTCGCCAACGCCTGACGGTATGTATCGCGTTCTAATGGATTGCCAATATCATCAATCAACGGGAGCACTTGCGCCGCAATTTGATTCTTAACCTTCGGGTCATTTAAGTTTTGACCAACCGCCAAAGAATCCATCACATGTGTGACGACTGGTTTGGCATTTTCAATTAACGTTTTCCATTCTTCTTTATTTCGTGCCACGATTTCATCAGGGTCTAAATCATCGGGAATAGATGCGACGCGTAAATCTGCTTGCAAACGTGATTCGTTTCTTAATAATCCACGCGCATCAAAAGCGAGTTCACCTTCTTTATCCATAGCAGAACGCGCGGCATCGAGTCCGCGTAATACTGCTTTTTGACCTGCTACATCAGGGTCAAGAGCTAAGACGATTCGTCTCGTATATTTTTTCAGCAAACGTAATTGGTCTTCAGTTAACGCTGTTCCCATCGGCGAGACAACATTTTCATAGCCTGCTTGATGCAATGCAATCACATCTAAATAGCCTTCAACAATCACGGCTTGGTCTGCGACTCGTATAGGCTTGCGAGCTCTATCAAGTCCATAGAGCAGGCGTCCCTTAGAGAAAAGAGGCGTTTCAGGTGAGTTGAGAAATTTTGGAATATCGTCAGGGTCAACAATACGTGCACCGAATCCCGTCATGCGACCTTGTTCATCCCGAATCGGAATCATGATTCTGTTTCTGAAACGGTCAAATATTTTTCCATCTTCGCGTTCTGATAACATGCCTGAATTAACTAAATCTTGTTCGGAATAACCTTTAGCGGTGAAATGTTTTAGAAAATTATCATAACCTGCGGGAGCATACCCCAAGCCGAACGTTTCAATAGTGGATTCAGTTAATCCGCGTTTGTCTTTTAAGTAGTTGAAAATATTTTTGTTATTGAATAAATGAGTGCGATAATAAATAATCGCATCTTCTAAAATTTTTCGTAAATTTTCGTA
>DQGV01000015.1:7807-11434 GCA_003524705.1 Anaerolineae bacterium
TTGAAAATATCGCCACCTTCATTGCATTGACCAAAACATCGCCATGTGCCTGTTTCGGGCCAGACTACAAATGCTGGCGTTTTTTTGTTATCGTGAAACGGACAAAAGCCCGTGTAATTTTTTCCAGCATGACGTAACTTGACTCCCGCTTCGGAGACAAGGTCTACAATATCAATCTTGGATTTAATTTCATCAAGGGTGGACATAGTTAGCAGTTAGCGTTTAGTATGTTGAATTATAGACGGGTTTTAGAAAATGGCAAATTTAATTCATATTATCTTTTGTAGGGCGACCCCCGCCCAGAGAAATAAAATTTCTTAATTCACATTGAAGGGTCGCCCCTACATTATTAAAACAAAACAGGGCAGTTGCTCAACTGCCCTGCACACAAAATTATATTTTACAAATCGCTTGAATTATCGCCTTCGTGGTCACAGCCTCTAGGATATTCACTTTCGGGTGCGGGGTAAGTTTGCAATTCAGGTTGACTGGCTTCATCTGATTCTTTTTTGAGCGGGTTCACCAATGAGCCATTCAGCACATACATGCCCAAACTTTCTTGGCGTGCCACTGTCGCTGATAAGGCTTGTACGCTGAAATACACGCCAGCCACAATCACAAGGCTAATTACTAAAGCAAGAGCAAAACGGGTCAACTTAGACATGGTATCTTCTCCTTTTATATACGAAACGATACACGGCTTAACAAAATCTCCACACCTGAACGATGTGGAGATTATACACAAGTGTTTTGAGTTTACAAAAATACTTATAAAACCCTAATTTAGAAGCCTTCGAGTTTGCTCAAATCCGCAATGCCGTTGGAGAGGGATGAAATTTTCTGTAACAAGCCCAAGCGGTTTTCTTTCACCTTTTTATCTTCTGCCATCACCAACACTTTATCGAAAAATAGATTAATCGCTGGCGTTAATTTCACAACAATTTCAAGAAATTCATTGACATTTGACGGTTGACCGCTGACGGCTTGCAATGCTTTATATAAATCTTTTTCTTCTTTGTCTGACAATAATTTTTCATCCACTTTGAATGTCTGCTTTTGATCACGAGTGATGCGCACACATCTCGCAAACGCGGGCAGAATAGATGACCAGTCATCACGCTTCACCCAAGTGGATAACTGCTTCACCGCCTCAGCACTTGCCGCAGGGTTAGCGGATTGCTCCGCGAGAACCGCTTCGACAACATCATGCTTGTAACCCATATCTTTTAATACAACAGACAAACGCCCAGAAATAAATTCCAAGATTTGAGTTTGTACTTCATCATCAACTTTAATGGGTTGCGTCTTCGCAGATTTTTTGACAGCTTCTGCTAAATCAAAATCAATGTTATGTTCAATCAAAGGTTGCACAACACCAATCGCCGCACGCCGTAAGCCAAATGGGTCTTTCGCACCTGTGGGAGCAAGTCCAGCGGCAAATAAACCAACCAATGAATCGATTCTATCTGCTAAAGCAACAACCAAACCAATTTTTGTTTGAGGAACTGTTTGATATTGCTCACCAATTGCAATTGCAATGTCTTTTTGTTCACCGCTTCGTAAAGCATATTCACCACCAATGATTCCTTGTAGTGATGTCATTTCAGTGACCATTTGAGTGACTAAATCTGCTTTGGCTAAATGTGCGGCTCGACGAGCAAAAATAGCTTCATCTTTTTCCAATTTCAACATTGGAATTAATTCATTAACTAGTTTTTCAATTCTTTCAGATTTATCCAACATTGAACCAAGTTTGGTGTGGAAAGTTAACGTCGAAAGTTGTGGACGATATTCTTCAAGTTTGAGTTTCACATCTTCGCGGACAAAGAAGTTTGCATCTGCAAAGCGTGCGCCAAGCACATGTTCATTCCCTTCGCGGACAGCGTCCACGCCAATATCATCACCGTTTCGAATGGCTATAAAATGTGCCAGTAAGGGCGGACTGCCGTCCGCCCTTACGCGACCTTGAACAGGAAAATAGCGTTGATGTTTCTTCATCACCGAAATCAAAACGTCTCTTGGCAAAGTCAAAAATTCTTCATTGAATCCACCCATTACAGCGGTTGGCATCTCAACGAGGTTTGCAACCTCGTTGAGTAAGGGCGAGTCATGACTCGCCCCTACGAAATCAAAAATCGCTTCACCACCAACTAAAGATGCCGCTTGCTTAACTTGTTCAATAATAGAAGCCTTGCGTTCTTCTTTATCCAACACAATTCCTGATTCGCGAATCACATCGAAGTATTTATCAGCCGAAGGGATTTTGATTTCAGGAGAATCGTAAGGGCGGAGTCCGCGGGAGGTGTCGCTTGAAAGTACGCCTGCATATTCAAATGGAATGACTGTATCGCCTAGTAAGGCAACAATCCAACGAATGGGACGAGAGAATGAAACACCTGAGTCATTCCACTTCATGGATTTTTCAAATTTGATACTTTCAATTAATTTCGGCAATGCTTCTACCAAAACTTCTAGAGTCGGCTTGCCTTTTTGTTTAACAACAGCAAAGACATATTTTCCACCACCTTCTTCGCGGATTTCCAAGTCTTTGGTATCGACATTATTCTTCTTTGCAAAGCCTTGACCTGCTTGTGTGAATTTGCCATCTTTGTCTACGGCTTTATCTGCAGGTGGACCTTTGACAATCCCTTCACGGTCTGGCTGTGTAGGCGAAAGAGATGCAACAGAAACAGTCAGCCTGCGTGGGGTAGTAAAGATGCGAATCTCTTTGTGGTCAAGATGAAGTTCATTGAGAAAATCCGAGATTCGAGATTCGAGATTCGAATAAGCGGAATCAACATCACTTGCGGGTAATTCTTCGGTTCCAATCTCCAACAGAAAAGCAGAAGGCTGATTGCGGAATGCAGAAAGGTCAAGAGCATCTGCTTTCTGCATTTTGCTTTCTGAATTCTTAAGCAATGGATATTCAAGTTCTTTTCTTTGTTCGCTATAACTTTCAGCGACACGTTTTGCAAGTTCGCGCATACGACGGAAAAACGCCTGACGTTCTGCAACAGAAATTGCGCCGCGTGTATCGAGCACGTTGAACATGTGCGAGCATTTCAAAACATAATCATGGGCAGGGACAATTAAACCTTGTGCGAGACAAGCATCGGCTTCGGCAGAAAAGAGATCATACATTTTGCGAATGCGCTCAACATCGGCAACTTCAAAATAATATTTGGAATGTTCAAACTCTTCCTGTCGGCGAATTTCACCGTAGGTAACGCCTGCGCCAAACTCTTCATTCCAAATCGCTTTGGCATTGTTGAGTGCAATTAAAATTCTTTCAAGCCCGTATGTAATTTCAACAGAGACAGGGTCAAGTGCGACGCCACCCATCTGTTGAAAATATGTGAACTGCGTAATTTCCTGACCATCCAACCAAACTTCCCAACCCAAACCCCAAGCAGAGATAGCAGGCTGTTCCCAATTATCTTCCACAAAACGAATGTCATGCTGACGCGGGTCAATGCCCAAGGCTTTCAACGATTCAAGATACAACTCTTGCGGGTTGCCAGGGTCGGGCTTGAGAATCACTTGAAACTGCGTATGCAATTGAAAACGATTCGGGTTTTCACCATAACGCCCATCATCAGGTCTTACAGATGGTTCGACATACGCCAC
>DQGV01000140.1 GCA_003524705.1 Anaerolineae bacterium
ATATGAATCATTTTTCATCATTGCTGATTTGCATACATTAACCACAAAGCCCGAACCAAACTTCATAAAAGAGATTCCAACTTTCATCAAAGAAACAGTTTTGGATTATCTCGCTGTGGGCATTGACCCAAATGTCAGTACGATTTTTGTGCAATCGGCGATTCCAGAAACCTATCAATTAAATTTACTTTTTGAAATGTTGGTGACTGTCCCACGTTTGGAGAGAATCCCGTCTCTCAAAGATATGGCGCGTGATGCCAACATGGAAACCATGCCATTTGGTTTGTTGGGCTATCCCGTTTTGCAAGCTGTGGATATTTTATTGCCACGTGCTCAAGTCGTTCCAGTGGGGCGTGACAATCAATCACATGTAGAGCTTGCGCGTGAAATGGCACGTCGCTTCAATAATTTATACGGCGAAGTATTCCCAGAACCTGATGCAATTATTGGCGATGTGCCTTTGTTGGTCGGGACAGATGGTCAGAGCAAAATGAGCAAGTCTTTGAATAATGCAATTTATTTGTCTGATGATGCAAAGACTGTTGAAGAAAAAGTTAAGAACATGTATACCGATCCGAAGCGACTCAAAGCCACAGACCCTGGAACTGTCGAAGGCAATCCAGTCTTTGTGTATCACGATGCGTTTAATTCATCCAAAGCCGAAGTGGATGATTTGAAAGAACGATATCGTGCAGGCAAAGTGGGGGATGTGGAAGTGAAACAAAAACTTGCCAAAGCGATTAACGAATTCCTTGAACCGATTCGTGAAAAGCGGGCTTACTTCCTTGCACATCCAACCATTCCACGCGATGTACTTGCAAATGGAATCAAACGTATGCAAGCCGAAGCAAAATCTACAATGGAACTTGTCCGTGAGGTTACAGGTTTATCTTATTCATTAGATTTGTTTGCCGATGAAGTGGATATTTTTGGAGAATACGATGGTTAGTTTGAAAGTTACAAGTTAGAAGGTTTACAGGTTTTCAACTTGCAAACTTTTAAACTTTCAAACCAAAAAGGAAATTAACTATGTTGGTACTTATAGACAATTACGACTCATTCACCTACAACCTCGTGCAATACTTCGGTGAGCTTGGCGCAGACATCCGCGTCTTTCGCAATGACCAAGTGTCCCTTAGTGAATTGATGCGATTGAATCCCACGCATTTGGTCATATCACCAGGTCCAGGCGAACCACTCAAAGATGATGGTATTTCATCAGAAGCGATTAAACATTTCACAGGAAAAATTCCAGTCTTAGGTGTGTGTTTAGGACATCAAGCATTGGGTGCAGTCTTCGGCGGAGAAGTGAAACGCGCGCCACGTTTGATGCATGGCAAAACATCGAAAGTGAATCACAATGGCGAAGGGATATTCAAAAATATTCCGTCACCATTTGAAGCGATGCGTTATCACTCATTGGTTGTCTATGACCCAATCCCTGATGAATTAGAAGTAACAGCATTCACGCCCGAAGAAGAAATTATGGGATTGAAACATAAACAACATCATACCTATGGCGTGCAGTTTCATCCTGAATCAATTTTGACAGAACATGGAAAACAGTTACTCAAAAATTTTTTGGATTTGAATCCCGCACCAGCAAAGCGAGAAGAAGATATGTTAAAACCTTTTATTGCCAAAACAATTAATCGCACCGATTTATCTGCAAGCGAAGCCGAAGAAGCCATGAATGTGATTATGACAGGTGGTGCCACGCAAGCACAAATTGGTGCCTATTTAGTTTCATTAAGAATGAAAGGCGAAACGATTGATGAAATCACAGGTTCAGTGCGTGCAATGCGTGCGAATTCTGTAAAAGTTAAATTGAATGCCAACGAAAATATTTATGACATTGTTGGCACAGGCGGCGATGGCGCACATACATTTAACATTTCAACTGCCGCCGCGTTTGTTTTAGCAGGCACTGGTAAAAAAGTTGCCAAGCATGGAAATCGCGCCGCTTCATCTCATTGTGGTTCTGCCGATGTGCTTTCAGCTTTAGGCATCAGCCTTGAGTTAACACCTGAACAAATTGCCAAAGCCATTGAAGAAATTGGAATCGGTTTTATGTTTGCCGCAAAATTTCATCCTGCTATGAAACATGCTGTTGGTCCGCGTAAAGAAATTGGTCAACGAACTATTTTCAATATTTTAGGTCCGCTTACAAATCCAGCGGGTGCAAACATTCAACTCACTGGAGTCTTCGATGCGAATCTTACTGAACCAATGGCGTATGTATTAAAAGAACTTGGTTCCACTGCCGCAATGGTCATTCATGGTGCCAATAAACTTGATGAATTAAATACAACGGGTATCAATCGCGTCAGTCATCTTAAAGATGGTGCAGTCAAAACGTATGATTTGAATCCAAATGATTTAGGTCTTGCGCCTTCAACTGTACAAGATTTACGCGGCGGCACGCCCGATGAATCTGCTGTGATGATGAAAGCAATTCTTTCCAATAAATTGCAAGGCGCACGCCGTGATGCAATTTTATTAAACGCCGCCGCCGCACTCGCCGCTGAAACTGGCGATTTCAAATCCGCATTGAATGAAGCAACTGCATCTATTGATAGTGGTCAGGCGTTGAATAAATTAAATACACTGATTGAATATTCACAAAGTTTTGTGCAATGAATATTCTCCAAAAAATCATCGAACAAAAAAAGAATGAGATTGCGGCGCTCAACGCCTCAGCCTTAAGACTCTCCGCCCAAGAGAGTCCAACGCCTCGAAATTTTCTTGCTCACATCACACGCCGCCGCTTCGGGACTCACCCCAGCCTGATCGCTGAACTCAAACGTGCATCTCCCTCAAAAGGGATTCTTGCTCCGCATTTAGATTTGTTTCAAATAACAGACATCTACACTCAAAATGGTGCATCTGCAATGTCAGTATTGACCGATGAAAAATTTTTCATGGGTAAGTTGGAAACATTACACGCCTTACGCTTCAAACATAAAACCGAATTGCCTTTGTTGAGAAAAGATTTCATCATCCATGAATCACAAATTTATGAAGCGCGAGTCAATGGGGCAGATGCGATTCTCTTAATCGCCGCCGCGTTGACCAATGACAAATTATTTGCAGATTTACATGCTTGTGCTTTAGAACTTGGATTAACTGTTTTAGTTGAAGTGCATGATGAAGCAGAGACAGAACGAGCCTTAAAGTTGAAAGATATAAAACTAATCGGCATCAATAATCGTAATCTTGCTACATTTGAAGTATCACTTGAAACCACAGAAAAACTCC
>DQGV01000347.1 GCA_003524705.1 Anaerolineae bacterium
CATTGCCTGCATAAGTGAGTGCGTCAAAATTGACAAGTTTAATTTCTGGTTCGACGCTTAAAATATAGCGAATAAAATTTGAGCCGATAAATCCAGCTCCACCTGTTACCATTACATTTTTCATTTAATAAATTAACCTTTATTCAAATAATTCTGATTCTTTCAATAATTTTCCACTTAAGTCTTTTTGAGACAAAATAGGTGGTGTGGAAATTTTCCAATCAATAGCAAGCTGTGTGTCATTCCATAAAATAGTACACTCAAATTCTGGGGCATAGTAATCTGTCACTTTATAAGTTACTTCGGCTTTTTCACTCAATACATAAAAACCATGTGCAAAGCCGGGTGGAATCCATAATTGGCATTTGTTTTCTGCCGAAAGAATTATACCAACCCACTGACAAAATGTTGGTGAATTACGGCGAATATCAACAGCAATATCCCATATTTCCCCTGCAATGACCCTGACCAGTTTTCCTTGCGGTTGTCTGATTTGATAGTGTAATCCTCTTAGCACACCATTTTGTGAAGACGAATGATTTTCTTGTACAAAGTTTGCCGAAATGCCTGCTTCGATAAATTTATTCTGACGGTAAGTTTCAAGAAAAAAACCACGTTCATCGCCAAATATTTTTGGTTCAATCAGAATTACATCAGGTATTTTTGTGGGGATAAATTCCATTATTTTTCAAAACTCCTAGGTCTAATTATATCTACAATGATGAGGTTTCAAGAAAGTTGAAGAAACAGAATCAAGTATCCTCTTAAAAATGAAGCGAAAACAGTCTCAAGGGTGAGGCGGTTTTTTTATCAAAATGATAAAATTTAATCATGACAAAAAAATCTGTAACAATCATTGGTGCTGGGATGGCAGGACTTTCTGCCGCGTATGAGTTGCATAAAGCAGGTTGGGATGTGACTGTGTTGGAAGCGCGAAGCCATGTGGGCGGACGTGTGTTTTCGTTGCATGAATTTTCAGATGGTTTGGTGGCAGAAGGCGGTGGTGAGTTTATTGACCATAGGCATAAGCGTATGCTTGCGCTTGCGAAAGAATTTAATTTGACGCTTGGTAGTTTGGGAGGTTGGCACGCTGAATCGGGTGATTGGGGATTGTTTAGAAATAAGGCTGGTTTGTTAAGTGATGAAAAAATTTGGGGTGCAAACCTTGAAGATGAATATCACAAAATGTGGGTTGAGTTATCAAAACTTGGGAAACTTGTAAATGACCCAAGTAATCCACAAAATTCGCCAAACGCAAAAGAATTGGATGCTAAAAATGTGGCGGAGTGGATTCAATCACAAAATGTTCATCCGATAGCAAAAGATTTGTTTGTTTGTCACATTCGTGCTGAGTTCACTTGTGAGCCTGAAGATTTTTCATTTTTAGATTTTGCTAGAAACGCTTCTTTGTTTTACAGCGACCCCGAAGAAGAGAAACCAAATTATAGAATCATGGGCGGGAATGATTTATTACCAAAGGCAATTGCAAATGCTTTGCCCGATGTGCGCATGAATGCTGTAGTTGAATCGATTAAGATTCAAGATAATGGTGTGATTGTTAAATATAAACAAGTCGATTCTTTTCATACGCTTCAATCTGATTTTGCAATTTTGGCAGTTCCTTTAACTGTGGCACGCCTGATTGATTTCAATTCATCATTGCCAGTGGCTCATCAAAAGCTTGTAGATGAAATTTCTTATGGGACAGTGACTAAAGTTTTGGTTGAATATCGAAAGCAATTTTGGAAAGAAATCGGCTGGAATGGGCGTTTGTATACCGATGAACCCATTGTGATGACGTGGGGTGCGACCAATCATATTGAACATGAGCATGGCATTATCACTGCTTACACGGGCGGAAAGCCCGGCGCAGAATTATCTAAACTTTCGGACACAGAAAGAATCAAAACTGCTGTATCTGTGATTGAAAAAGCATTTCCCGGTTCATCAGATTTAATTGAAAATACTGCGACAGTTGCATGGATTAATGAACCATTTACAAGAAGTTCATACATGGCACTTGCACCTAATCAAGTGACAGAACATTGGCAAACTTTATTTACACCAGCAGGAAGATTGTATTTTGCAGGGGAACACGCCTCACCGATTCAAGGATATATGGAAGGGGCTGTGGAGAGTGGTCAACGAGTTGCAAAAGAAATTATTGGTAAATCGTAGGGGCAGGGTTTCCCTGCCCAATTAAAGGGCGAGATAACCTCGCCCCTACAAATCATCACGGAGAATCAATGACAGAATCAAGAAAAGCATTTTGGGATGGCGTCAAAGCAGAAATCCCATTGCTAGTCGGCGTGTTTCCATTTGGCATGATTTATGGCGCATTGGCAATGAATGCAGGCTTATCTGCTGTTGCATCACAAATGATGTCATCTATTGTATTTGCCGGGTCGGCACAATTTATTACAACGCAATTGGTTAGTGAAGCCACTCCTGGGTTTGTGATTATCTTAACCATTGCGGTCGTAAACTTACGTCACATGTTATATAGTGCTTCACTTGCACCTTACTTAAAACATCTTTCTACAAAATGGAAAGCATTGTTATCTTACTTATTAACAGATGAAGCCTATGCGCCAAGTATTATCCAATATGAAAAAGAAGGCGTGAAACCGCATAGTCATTGGTTTTTGTTGGGAGCAGGTTTGGCATTATGGACAAATTGGCAAATCAGCACGGCATTAGGAATTTTTCTCGGTGCCAGAATCCCAAACAATTTACAACTTGACTTTGCATTGCCATTAACGTTCATTGCTATGGTTGTACCTGTATTAAGAAAAACACCGATGATAGTAGCCGCGTTAAGCGCAGGAATTACAGCATTATTAGCATTTAACCTGCCATTCAGATTAGGATTAATCCTCGCTGCATTGGTTGGAATTATTGTTGGTACTTTATTAGAAAAATCAAATCCCCAAAGAGAGACACATGAATAATATTTGGTTTGTTATGTTAATTGGTGGTCTCATTACATTTGGGATGAGATTTTCTTTAATTTATTTATTCGGAAAATTTGAAGTTCCAGAAACGCTCAAAAAAGCATTGCACTACGTCCCACCTGCAGTTTTATCTGCCATTATCTTTCCCGAATTATTCATTCAAGATGGTGAATTAAATTTTCAATTCACAAACTTTCGCTTGCTGGCAGGCATCGTCGCTATCATCACCGCTTGGTTCACAAGAAACATAATGATAACCATTCTCGTCGGTATGGCGGCTTTATTTATTTTGAATGCTTTAGGTGTAAATTAAGAATACCTGATTGCCCCCCGCCTCTTTCGCACGAGACATGGCTTGGCGCGCTTGTTGAATAATCGGTTCCATTTCAGTGGATGTAGTAATGCGGCTCAAAGATGAAATTCCCGCGCTCACTTTTACATTCACGGTCAAAGGCGCATCTTTCTTGACCTCAATTCTGGTGCCGCGAACCCCAGCAATGATTCGCTCTGATATTTTTTCCGCATCCGCGCCAATCACGCCGGGCAATGCCAAGACAAACTCATCACCAGACCATCTTCCTATACAATCATACGGTCTACTTTTTTCTCGAATCACCTGAGAGACAACTTTCAAAACTGCATCACCAATTTCACTGCCATGACTATCATTAATGGCTTTGAAGTTATCAATATCTAAGGCGATTAAGCTCAACGGCATGGAAGCACGCCTTGAACGCTCTAACTCTCCAGTAGATTGGCGTAAAAATGCGGCGCGATTGATAAAGCCGGTTAACTCGTCAAATACTGCACGATTCTCTAACTGCTCCCGCGCTTCACTCAGGCTAGATGTTAAAGAAATGATGCGTTCGGCTATCATCACACGATTCTTTAAATCAGCAGGTTTGAGCGGGCTTGGAATCGTGTCATCAATTTGATTGAGTGGAATTCCTACTTCACTTTTTGGGGTAATCAAAAGAATGTAAATGGATTGTGCTAATGTGGAGGTGCGCACACGCGAAATAAAGTTTGATGTTTTCACGTCGCTGGTTTCCCAACTCGCGATAACGAAGCGCGCTTCACCTGATTGAATATATTCCCATGCTTGTTCGCCGTTCGGCACTGGAATTAAGATATGCTTTTTGCCGCCCAAGGTTTGTTGAATGACTGCCCATTCTTTGGGGTCGTTTTCCATCACCAAGATATTCATTTGCCTATTATAGCAGGGTGTATAACAGATTGTTTGTTAAATTTTTCTTGAATTGTTTTTGTTATGAATTGTTTGCATCATTTCAATTGTTCAAATGTGTATTTTTGTTGACAATTGCCCCCTCTCATAGTAACATTTGCCCCGCTTTGACCACGCCG
>DQGV01000346.1 GCA_003524705.1 Anaerolineae bacterium
CGCTTCTTACGTGACCCGATGAATGCTTATGCCCAACTCGTCTTTGCCTCCAAGTCAACCGATGTGACCGATGTGATGGTTAATGGAAAATGGTTAATGAGAAATCATCAACTGTTGACTCTCAATGAAAAAGAATTAATTGACCAAGCTCGTGAAGTTGCTAAGAAAATTGATGCCTTCTTAATTGAACGTGAACAATCTGTTTTATCAAAATTAATTGCATTAGGCGGTTCAATGGAAGAAGAGTCGTTTGAAGTGCAGGTAAAGGTCAAGGTGACAGAACCAGATGCCCTCGTCGAGAAATTGAAGCGCAGTGACCAAATCGAAATTACGGCTTTCAAACATTATCGTCAATTTGATGAATATTTCTTGTTTGAAAAATCATCGGATGGACGATTAAGATTCCGTGAAGATAATTTGATCAGTGAAAAAGGTGATGTGGTTAACACGCGTTCACGTTTAACTTTGCTAGGACACAAACGCGAAGGTGAAATTGGACATGATGTTTTGCTTTCAAAGAGTCGCTTCCTTGCGCCTGCCACACAATCGTTGCGGTTTTATCGTGAATACTTCAAGCCGAAGCAAGAAATTTCTGTTGAAAAAAATCGCCTGCGTTGGCACATCAAATATAAAAACACAGAATTTTTTGTGAACATTGATGAAGTGAAAGAACCCGCCATGGGACATTTCCTTGAAATCAAGAGCAAAACTTGGAGCCGCACAGATGCGGAACTCAAAGCCAAGTTGGCAGATGAGTTGTTGGAATTACTTGGTGCATCGAATGCAGAAGTGGAAACACAAGATTTGATTGAAGTGTTAACAGCAAAATAAGCCTAATGAAAAACTTCAAAACAATAATAGAAATATCATTTTCAGCTTTATTTGTATTGACTGCAGTGTTCGCGTTGATTTTTTTCAATTTTGAACGCAAGGCATTCAAAGCTGAAACGTATCAAAAGGTTTTTGAGAGTCAGGATTTCTACAATCGTATTCCCACTTTACTGGCAGAGACAATGATTTTGTCTTCCAGCAATGCGGAGCAATTGCCACTTACCATGCAGGGAATGAGCGGGCAAGCTTGGGAAGATTTCTTTCGAACTTTGTTACCGCCAGAAAGTTTGAAAGCAGTCGGAGATAGTGTATTGAATTCTGTTTTCTCGTATCTTAATCAGGAAAGTGATTCAGTCACAATATCACTCCAGCCAATTAAAACAAATATGGGGACCGACCTTGGCACCCAAGCTGTGCTCAATCTTTTGAAAACACAACCTGCTTGCACGCTAGAACAAGTGACACAAATGACATTTAGTTTGCTTACATCGCAGGAAATTGCATTTTGTAATCCACCTGACGAATTGGTACCGCTTTTAACGCCTGTGATTCAAATCCAGCTACAAACAATGGCATTGATTATCCCAAATGAATTGACATTGGTCAGTGCAGAGAACACACAAACTGACCCACGCCAAGGGATTCAAATTACGCGAATACTTATGAGATTTAGTCCGCTTGTGCCATTGGGATTTTTAATTTTGCTAACTATCGCAACGGCAAGTTCTTTACAAAATTGGCTGAAGTGGTGGGGACTCTCTTTTTTGGCAACTGGTTTCGTTTCAATTTTTATTGGCATCATCGGTGCGCCTATCATTGGGTTGATTCTGAATTGGCTCATTAGAAGAGCCAGTTCTGCTTTGCCAAACATAATCGCAAGCTATGCAGGTGAACTTGGCTCAGCCTTGGCAGGCTCCATTTTATTGCCTATCTTGTTACAAGGTGTTGCGATTTTGCTCTTTGGAGCAGGGATGTCAACAGCTTGGTTCTTGATTCGGCAAAGAAATAAATAGAATCAAACTTATATTATTTCACTGCAACTTTTCAGCTCTTAATTCTGTATTCTTATTGAAATGAAAATACAGCGATTTTTTATTTTCCTTTTTATCTTACTTTTCACATCTTTTGCTTGCGGAAATACAGATATTCCACCCACGCCAGAAAATTCAGTTTTTGATTCGGGCAGAACTGCGTATGGCTTTTTCCCTTCCCCACCACAGGCAACACTTGAGAGTGTGCTTAATCATTTTGAAACCATGAGTCAGCATGGCGATTTTATTTTGATTCAACAAAATACAGATTGGGAAAGTTTTGTAAACGGAATAGATGGCGAATCGCAAACACGAACTGATTTAATGAATCAAGTTAAACTCGCAAGCCAAAATAATCTTGAATATATTTTTGTGATTGATGCACTCAATGGATTAAATCGCCGAGAATTTATCGGTTTGCCCGAAGGTTGGGAAGCAAACTTTGCCAACCCAAACATCCGCATGGCGTATAAAAATTATGCTTTGTGGGTCGTGCAAACATTTCATCCACGTTATCTTGGGTTGGCTTCTGAAATCAATACATACATGGATGCTTATCCTGATGATGCTAAAAATTTCATCAGTTTATATAATGAAATTTATGCGCTTATAAAATCTATTGCACCTGAAACGCAAATCTTCGTC
>DQGV01000033.1 GCA_003524705.1 Anaerolineae bacterium
ATGACCGAAAAAGCATTTCAAGATTATTACCCCGATTATTTCGCCCATTGTTACGGATGTGGCAAATTAAACGAACACGGACATCAAATCAAAAGTTATTGGGATGGTGATGAATCAGTTTGTTATTTTATGCCCAAGCCCTATCACACTGCCATTCCGGGTTATGTGTATGGCGGTTTACTTGCTTCATTAATAGATTGTCATGGAACGGGAACCGCCGCCGCAGTGGCATACAAAGCCGCTAAAGAAAGTGACCCGAATGCTGAACCCAACACACGTTTCTTAACCGCTTCGTTGCATGTGGATTATCTCAAACCAACGCCACTAAATGTGCAATTGGAAATTCGGGCGAAAGTCAAAGAACATAAAGGTAGAAAAGTTGTGATTGAAGAATGGTTGATGGCAAACGGTGTGATTACTGTAAAAGGTGAAGTTGTGGCTGTGCAAGTGCCACAGAGTTTGGTGGAAGAGTTGTTAAGTAAAAATGATTAACTGAAAATGATGCGAATTTGTTTATTATCCGATGAAGTGATTGAAGACTATAACCCCGCCAAATATTTACAAAAATATGAATGGGATTTGGCAACAGTTCAAACGCCCGTGTTTGAGTTTTTGCATGATTTATCAAGCCGTAAGCAATATGATGTTTATCTAAATCTTTTTGAAGGCTCAGATGATGATAATTCAGGTGCGAATTTGGTTCGCGCTTTAGAAGTTCTCACTTTACCATTCACAGGGGCAGATAGCAAATTTTATGAGCCGACACGCGAGCAAATGCAAGCCACCGCGGAGGCACACGGAATCAAATTTGCAAAAGGCTTCCGCGCGAGTCAAGAAGCGGATTTACATCAAGCTAAAAAATTGACGTATCCATTAATCATCAAACATCCAAACAGTTATGCGAGTGTGGGTTTAATCCCTGATTCAAAAGTTAATTCATTTGAAGAATTAAAAATTCAATTTGGACGTGTGATAAAAGATTTTGGCTCTGCGCGCGTGGAGGAATTTATTGAAGGCGGTGAGGTGAGTTGTTTGGTTGTTGATAACCCTGATGATTTTTCATCGCCTTATGCTTATACACCTGCTGAAGTGATTTTCCCTGAAAATGAAACATTCATGCACGAACAGGTCAAATGGTTTAATTGGGATACATTTATTGTGAAATTACGAAATCAAGATTTACTGAAACCGATTCAAGATGTAAGTAAAAAAATGTATCTGGCGATGAATGGACGCGGCTATGCCCGCCTTGATATGCGCGTGCGACCAAATAACGAATTAGTAATTTTAGAAATTAATCCAAATTGCGGAATTTTATACTATGGTCAGGATGACCGCAGTACAACAGACTTGCCGATTTCATGGGATAAAGATGGTCACGATGGATTTTTAGATAGAATTTTTCGCGCGGCAATTATTAGACATCAAAAAGGAACGTAACATGACACAACATCAGCTTGAAAAGTTCACAAAATATTTTGTGCTCGTCATTGGGGTTTTATTTGTGCTAGCAGGGGTTGGCGGGTTTTTGCCAATTATTACGCAACCCGCCCCAGCCGATGCCTTGCCATTGCATTTGAATACTAGCCACGGTCGTTTGCTTGGTTTATTCCCAGTGAATATTGCTCATAACATTTTTCATTTTACCGTTGGCGTTTTAGGGTTATTATCTTATAAACAATACGCGACTGCTAAAAATTTTTGTAAAGGTTTGGCACTTACTTTGGGCATATTAACTATTTTAGGATTTTTCCCAAATGTAAATACTTTATTCGGCTGGCTTCCAATTTATGGACATGCCATTTGGTTGCATGGTTTAGAAGCAATCATTGCGGCATATTTGGGTTTCTTTGCAAACAATCAAGTGAAATCTATAAATTTATAAAAGGAGACAACATGTTTGATACTTCAAGCAATAACCCGACGATTCCATCTTTTTTGCGCTTAGTGACTGGAATTGAGTGTTCAGTTGTTTTCTTTGCGGCAGTTTTATTGTTTTTCTTCCCCAATATTGCGCATGACTTATGGGCATGGGAAATTCCTCCGTATAATTCACGTTTCGTTGGCGCAATTTATTTTGCGGCATACATTCCGTTGATTATTTTATGGTCAAACAAACGCTGGCTTCCTGCAAAGATGATTCTGTGGCAAATCTTTTTGTTTACAAGTGTCATTATGGTAGTGATGTTTATTCACATCAATAACTTTGCATGGTCACGTGTAGCAACATTTTTAGTCTTCTTTCCACTTTATATTTTCTTGCCTATAAATTCTGCTATTCATTTGTATTTGTATCGCAACATCAAAACGCCATCTCCCAATCAAATACCTTCGAGTTGGAAATTTGTGCTTTATGTCTCAGCACTTTTATTAACTATTTATGGTTTGGGATTATTGATTCTCCCCGAAACATTGACTTCATTTTATCCATGGCGTGTAGATGCATTTCACGGAAGAATTTACGCTTCTGCATTCCTGACACCTGCACTTGGCATTTGGTGGTTGGCATCTCGCGGAGAAACACCTTCTGAAGTTTTTGTGAATGGATTAAATATTTTTGCTGGCGGGTTCTTTACAATCCTCGGTGTATTGTGGACGAGCTCAACAGTGCATGTTGAATTAAAAGTTAACTTTGCACTTCCCAGCACTTGGGGATTCTTTTTTATGTTTGCTTATTCAACTTTATTAGGATTGGCTTTGATTAGGAGAGCAAGGTCAATTACACAGAAATAATTTAGCTCTGATTTCTTTTATAACAAAAAGAATTATTAACTTTACATACAATATAACGGTATGTAAAAAGATTTAGCAAGAATTTACTCCTATAAGTTAATAAAAAACTATTCACCTTCAAAGCTTTTTGTACTAAATACAGATTTATACGAAAACAAAGTGCTACCAGCAACAGTACCTTTAAGGATATATCTATCTACACTTGAAACTGACAGAAATTCTGAGGGTATAATCATTACGGCACTAAATATCATATTACCCTTGTCATTAAATGGAATGCCAAAAGAAGTCGCATTATGCTTCATTACAGCAGAACTATACTCAAAACGTTCTGCAGGCTCATAAGCCAACATTTTCCAGTACCAAGTATCTAATTCTTTTAGAAAATTTTGATAATTATTGATACCTAATATCATACCTCCAGCTCTAACAAAATCTATATTCATCGAATAGATTGTCCTCTCTCCATTTATATCGAAAACAGGAAAAGACTTAACTGTTGGAAACAGCTTAAGTGACTGATTACTAATACTTGCATTGAAAACAGGGAGTGACAAACTAATCATATCGCCATTTTCTTCAAGTTTTACTAAGTCTTCTTTAGTAAATTCACATTCCCTTACATTAATTTCTAAGTTAGAACCTGATTCATTTATCAATACAAATGGTTCGAATTTTAAGTCTGCTAATAATTCAGGTCCATGACATGCTAACTCTAAATAAATGCCAATATATTTTTTTAGCTGATTAATTTCATAACTTCCGTCATCAATAAGATAGTTGGTTTTAAGACCATTTGCTGACTCAAGAAGCAAAAGAATTCCATTTAAATTATTAAGTTCTTCTC
>DQGV01000032.1 GCA_003524705.1 Anaerolineae bacterium
TCTTTCGGTGAATGCAAATGAATCGGGGACAATCGTTTCGCGTCCGTCTACTTCTGTACGAGCATATTGACCTGCTGGAATAACAAGTGTAAGAATCCCTGCAATCATCATCAATGCAAATAAAATGACGACGGATTGTATAAATGCTTTCTGACTAATTTGTGCGCCTGATTTTTCTGCCATTGTTTCTCCTGAAATTAAAATAAGGGCGAGATGACCTCGCCCATGCAAAATGTTATAACGATTTCAAATATTCCAACACAGCCTTTGCATCATCGCCGCCTTGTTCGGCGTGAGTAATTAATGGAATATCATGTGGGCCCAAAATATCTTTTGCATTCGGGTATTCTTTCAACGTGGCTTTGACAATTTCTAACTTGCCTAACATCGCCGCCGCAAAAATATCTAAACGCGCGCCATGTTCCAATAAATAATTTGCAATTTCTTTATTACCCATGTGAGCCGCCGCACCCAATGCCGTTTCAAAATCACCGCCGCCCCAATCCCAAGTTGCATTCACAAGCGCAGGTTCACGCTCCAATAATTCTTTGATGCGATTCAAATCTCCATGCGCATTGCCGACAAATTCTTGCACAAGGTCTGGTTCAAGAGCAGGTTTTCTATCCATGGTTTATTCTCCTTGCTGAATTTTAACGCCTCATTCTTCACCTGTATATGGTCGCTGACCTGATGCATAATCTGTGTTTATAATTGGGTCATGCGAATTTGTCTATTATCTGATGAAAAGATTGAAGATTACAACCCAGCCAAATACTTACAAAACTATGAATGGGATTTGGTTACCGTTCAAACGCCAGTGTTTGAATTTTTACATGATGTATCCAGCCGTAAGCAATATGATGTGTATTTGAATCTCTTTGAAGGGTCTGATGATGATAATTCTGGCGCGGAATTAGTTCGCGCTTTAGAAATTCTGAATTTACCATTTACAGGGGCGGATAGTAAATTCTACGAGCCGACACGCGAGCAAATGCAGGCTGTCGCGGAGGCAAACGGAATCAAGTTTGCAAAAGGCTTCCGCGCGAATCAAGAAGCGGATTTACATCAAGCACAAAAGTTGACCTATCCATTAATTGTCAAACATCCAAATAGTTATGCAAGTGTGGGCTTGATTCCAGAATCAAGAGTTAATTCATTTGAAGAATTAGTTATTCAATTTCAACGCGTGATAAAAGATTTTGGTTCAGCGCGTGTGGAGGAATTTATTGAAGGCGGTGAAGTGAGTTGTTTGGTTGCAGATAACCCTGATGATTTTTCTGAGCCATATGCTTATACACCTGCTGAAGTCATTTTCCCTGATGGTGAAAATTTTATGCACGAAGAAGTGAAATGGTTTAATTGGGAAACATTTATTGTGAAATTGCGAAATCAAGATTTGCTGAAACCGATTCAAGATGTAAGCAAAAAAATGTATTTAGCCATGAATGGACGTGGCTATGCCCGCCTTGATATGCGTGTGAGATCAAATAATGAATTGGTGATTTTAGAAATAAACCCGAATTGTGGAATTTTATATTATGGTCAAGATGACCGCAGTACAACCGATTTGCCAATTTCTTGGGATAAAGATGGACATGATGGATTTTTAGATAGAATTTTTCGTTCTGCGATTCTTCGGCATAAGCGATAATGGAGAATAAAATGACACAACCTCAACTTGAAAAGTTCACAAAATATTTTGCACTTGTCATTGGAATTTTATTTGTTCTGGCAGGGGTTGGCGGATTTTTACCAATCATTACACAACCTGCACCTGCTGATGCACTCCCTTTGCATCTCAATACAAGTCATGGACGTTTGCTTGGTTTATTTCCTGTAAACATTGCTCATAATATTTTTCATTTCACAGTTGGTGTTTTCGGCTTATTGTCTTATAAACAATATGCTACCGCAAAAACTTTTTCCAAAGGCTTAGCTGTGACATTAGGTATATTAACCGTTTTAGGATTTTTCCCCAACTTAAATACTTTATTTGGTTGGCTTCCAATTTATGGTCACGCCATTTGGCTTCATGGATTAGAAGCTATTGTCGCCGCATATTTAGGATATTTTGCACATCCACAAAGGATTAATTAACATGTTTAACAATTCAGCACAGAACCCAACTATCCCTTCTTTTTTGAGGCTTGTTACGGCTATCGAATGTTCAGTGGTTTTCGTTGGCGCAGTTTTATTGTTTTTCTTGCCAAGCATTGCGCGTGATTGGTGGGCATGGGAAATTCCGCCTTATAACTCTCGCTTCGTCGGTGCGATTTACATCGCCGCGTATATTCCGCTGTTTATTTTATGGTCAAACAAACGCTGGCTTCCCGGTTTGATGATTCTCTGGCAAATCTTTTTATTTACAACGATTGTGATGTTTGTTATGTTTCTTCACATCAACAACTTCGCATGGTCACGCATCGCAACTTATTTGATTTTCTTCCCGTTTTATATTTTCTTACCGATTAATTCCATAATACATTTATATAAATATCGAAATATTACGCTTCCTTCTTCGGGACAAATGCCAGCAAGCTGGCGGGCTGTTCTTTTCGGGTCAGCAATTTTATTAACAGGCTATGGTTTAGGATTACTAATTTCCCCCGAAACATTGACAAGCTTTTACCCCTGGCGCGTTGACTCTTTTCACGGGCGTATCTACTCTTCAGCGTTTCTCACACCAGCATTAGGATGTTGGTGGCTTGCAATTCGCGGAGAAACGTCAGCCGAAGTTTGGGTCAATGGATTAAATCTTTTCGCTGGCGGATTCTTTACAATCATTGGCGTGCTTTGGACGAGTTCAGCAGTGCCCGCTGAATTAAAAGTTGATTTTTCCTCACCTGCTACATGGGGTTTCTTTTTTATGTTTGCTTTCTCAACTTTACTAGGTTTGGCTTTAATTGCCAGAGCAAGGTCAATTGCTCACAAATAAATTATTTTCTTCTAGGTCGCATCCAACGCCCG
>DQGV01000187.1 GCA_003524705.1 Anaerolineae bacterium
TTCTTTTCATACTGTATCTAACATTTTTTTCAAAGTATCTATCAAACGGTCAATGTCACGTTTAGAATTATAGCCTTGGACGGATGTACGAATTAATTTGTTCCCGTGCCAATCAATGATAGGAACTTCAATACGAAATTCATCATACAACTTCTGTTTAAAGGATAAAGCATCAGTATTAACTGGAAGTGAAGAAACTGTCATTTGGGCGAACCAAACTTCAGGGTCAGAATGAAGCGGAGTTTGTTTTGTCACATCATGGATGCGATACCAGGCCTCAACAACCAATTGATGACATGCGCTTCTTACTTTGACCCAATCCTGCTCTTGCTGGTACGCAATTGCCTTCGGGACAGTTAAAAACGCCGCGATGTCGCGCGTGCCTTGCCATTCATGTTCATCCACAAATTTTGATTTGCTCGGCGTTTCAGCTTCATATCCCCACGAAACGATTAAGGGTTTTAACAAATGTTGCATTTCGGGTCGCGCATACAAAAAGCCTGCACCCTTTGGCGCACACAACCATTTATGCAAATTGCCTGCATAAAAATCTGCGCCTAGCAAATCAAGATTCAATGGGATTTGACCAGGCGCATGTGCCCCATCAACAATCGTAATAATATTTTTCGTCTTTGCAAATTGAATAATTTTTTCAAGTGGAAAAATCGTAGCAGTTGGTGAAGTGATATGACTCAAGAAAATAATTTTCGTATTCGATGTAATACCTTCCAAAAAGGATTTTATAAAATTATCATGTGAGGTCAAATCTACTTTTTGATTGATATACGTAAAGCCTTTTTCTTTTGAGAGAAATCTCCAAGTTCTATCTAATGCACCATATTCATGATTCGTAGATAAAACTTCATCACCTGTTTTCAAATCCAATGAGCGTGCCACGACATTCAACCCAATCGTAGCATTTTGAACATAAACTAAATTTTCTGCACGCGTTCCTACATATTTTGCCAAAGATTCGCGCGAAGCCAGCATCAAATCATTATGCCGCCTGCCTAAAAATTCAACAGGCTGATTCTCCAATTCTTTTTGCCAGCGTTGATATTCTTTAAACACAGGCTTTGGCGTCGCCCCAAACGAACCGTGATTCAGAAATGTTACAGAAGGGTCAAGTAAAAAATCTTTTTTGAGGTTAAACATTCTATAATCTTAATCGAAAATAGTATGGTTATAATCTTAGATATGTTCTCTAACTTATTTCGTCAATCCGACATCCCCCAAAGATATCGCTCCAACTTCGCAAACTTATATTTAGATATAGCCTGGTTCGGCGTGTTAAGCGGCACCGCTATAAACTTTCTGAACATTTATGCTGCACGTTTAGGTGCAACTGGTTTACAAATCGGTTTACTTACTGCCGCCTCGGCAATCGTCAATTTATTTCTCGCCATTCCTGCAGGGCATTGGATAAGCAAACGCCACACAGGTCGCGCAGTTTTTTGGTCGTCGGTTTTATTTCGCATCGGCTATCTCTTTTGGATTCCACTCCCCTGGATTTTTGATGAACAAGGTCAAATCTGGTCATTAATTGTGATTACATTCTTAATGGCAATTCCACTCACGCCATTAGGTGTGGGCTTCAACGCATTATTTGCAGAAGCCGTCCCAGACCAATACCGCGCGCGTGTAGCAGGCACACGCAACGTCACATTTGCAATTGCATACATGCTTTCATCTTTGATTGCAGGCTATATTTTAGATAACACACCATTCACCGAAGGATATCAAATCATTTTTGCGATTGGCGCGTTCGGTGCCGCGATGAGTAGTTATCACATCTATCACGTCAAACCATTAGAAGAAAGAACACCGCCTCTTTCTGAGTTGATGCCTGATTCTGCCATCAAACCTCACTCTACCCTACGGCTTGATATTTGGAAAACTCCATTTCGCAAAATTTTACTTGGCTTATTATTTTTCCATTTAGCACAATATATATCAACACCTTTGTATCCACTTTATAACGTCAATGTATTAAATCTTAACGATAGCCATATCGGAAATGGCACCGCACTATATTACTTGACGGTGCTTCTAGCCTCCACACAATTAGGACGCATCGTACAAAGATATGGTCACAAACGAGTGACAGGTTGGGGTGCGTTTGGAGTCGGTTTTTATCCACTAACACTTGCTTTCGCACAAAATGTTTTTCATTTTTACTTAATATCATTCCTTGGTGGTTTTTTATTTGCACTAGTCAATGGAGCGTATGCCAATTACATGCTAGAGCACATCCCCCCACACGACCGACCATCGCATTTGGCTTGGTACACCATCATTCTAAATTTTGCTATTCTCAGTAGCTCTATTCTTGGACCATTAATTGGCGATGCCATTGGGCTTGTCCCCGCGTTGGTTTTGTTTGGTATCATGCGTTTTGCATCGGGCTTCTTCATCTTAAGAAAATAATTCTGCTGATATTAATGCTAAAATCACTGCATGTCTGATGAAATAAAAATTGTTGCTAACAACCGCAAAGCCAGTTTTGAATTTACGTTGCTCGAAAAATTTGAAGCAGGCATTGCTCTGCAAGGCTCAGAGATTAAGTCTATTCGCGCAGGTCAAATCAGCATTCAAGAAGCGTACGTGGATGTAGAAAATGGTCAAAACGCATGGCTTCTGGAAGCACACATCGCCCCGTACGACCAAGCAGGGAAATTTTTTAATCATGACCCAAAACGAAAACGCCGTTTGTTATTGCATAAAAAACAAATCCGTGAATTATGGAATAACGTCCGCATAAAAGGCATGACGATTGTTCCAACAAAAGTCTATCTAAAAGATGGGCGAGCAAAAGTAGAAATTGCTTTAGCCAAGGGTAAAAAAGCCTACGACAAACGCGCTACTATTGCCAAACGTGATGAAGCACGAGATAAAGAACGCGCGATGAGAGTTAGGTAGTTTAGTCAACTAACCGACAAGGAAACTAATATTATGCCTCCTTCAACCATCGGTGGAATCAACTTATTACCTGAACGTGAAAAACGAGCCATGTATTCACGTTATATTCCAAAAGCACTTTTGGAAAAATTCAACATCCCACCGCTTACTTCTGCGGCTGGACATAACTTGTTGCAATTTAATTTTGCAAATGGCTCTACTGATGTTGAAATGAGATTGTTTCATCAAGTAGATTTCCCAGACCCGATTCTCTACGCCCACATGACCGACACCATAAGCGGACAAATTCATATTTTGCTTTACATTTTGAATAACCCTGAATCACCACGCTATGATGTAGATAAAATGCCAGATGGCTCACCAACAAAATTTGGAATTCTAAAAAGAAATATCGAGGCTGAAAAAAATGCTTTAGCGGGTGGGCTGGCACCAGGCCAAATAAGAGGCGGATTGCGGATGTTAGGTCAAGCGATTAAGAAGTTTGAAGAGTTCGCTACCATGCTGGGTCACGACATGTATTTCATCGAGCCGTTGTATTATCACAATGCAATTATTTTTGAACGCTATGGATTTGCCTATCAAGTAGGGAAAAGATTAATGGAAAGTATTCATGCAGGCTTTCAACCTGATGGTGATTTATATGCTCAACTTGATGATTCGAATCCGTTTCGTATGAAAGATGCCGCCGATAGTATTCGTAAACGTTCATGGGCAATACATGATGGTATCTTAGGTGAACCCTTTACAAATGTGACTATGTATAAAAGAGTTGGCATTCATGCAGGTTTGGATACAACCAAAAAAGCTGAATGGTAATTCGTCATCATATCTTCTGATGCAACGCCAACAACTTATAAGCACTCGACCATGGCGTGCCTAAGCGATGATTATCTGAAACTTCAATCTTATTAAACTTCTCAGCAATTTTAGGCATCAAGGTTGCAATCGTCGCCCAATCATCGGTAAGCACGGCTTCCTTCATCTTAACAGCATACTGCCCCGACCACATCCACTCCATCCGAAACTTATCAGCCTTCACCCAATAATCACGTTTTTCCCACGCCGCTACAGAAGCGTCAATCCCGTCGGCAATCGCTTGTAACGCTAAGGCAATATATGCCGCTTGGTCTTTGGCATCTTGTGTTACTTGTTTTTGTTTTGCCAATTCTCGAATACACAACACTATCGCTTTCGATAAACGTGTACGTTCTTTTCCAACAGAGTCAGGGTTAATCAAACGGCTCAATATCAATTCTCCAAAATAAAAATTTACAATCGCGCGATTATACATCAGTCTCATGTCATTGCGAGTCGCTGGTCGAGTAGCGAAGTGTATCGAGACCACGACGAAGCAATCCCCTCGCACCACTATGCATTGATGTAAAATATCCATCATGCCAATCCACGCCGCCATCTTTGATTTTGGAAATGTGCTCGTTAAATGGGATGCTCGCAACTTATACAAACGCTTCTTCCCTGACCTTCAATCTGTTGACTCTTTCCTCAACCAGATTCACTTCCTCGACTGGAATGCCAAACAAGATGCAGGTCGTTCATTTAGTGAAGGCGTAGCAGAATTATTAAAACAATTTCCACACTATGCTGATTTAATTCAAGCCTACGATACAAATTGGCAAGAAAGTCTTGTAGAAACATTTGATGAGACAGTAAAAATAGCCAGACAACTAAAACAAGATGGCTTATTGCTTTACATTCTTACCAATTCTTCTGCAGAAAAATTCCCAATTGCCAAACAAAAATATCCATTTTTAGAAGAATTATTCAACGATTGTATCGTCTCAGGTGAAGTTAAATTGCTCAAACCAGACCCTGCCATTTATCACCTTACTCTGAAGCGCATTAATCTCAAAGCCGAAGAATGTATTTTTATTGATGACTCATTACCAAACATTGAATCGGCTTGTACACTTGGCTTTCATGCCATTCATTACCAATCCCCTACTCAGTTAAAAGAAGAAATTGAAAAATTATCTATAAAGGTATAGGAATGACGACTTCAAACTTACAACAAACTATGCTCTCAGCCATTGAAACAGAATTAAAGAATCAAGTGGCAAGGTTAGACCAAGCACATACAAAACCTTTCCACGAAATGCTGACCTATCATATGGGCTGGACGGGCGAAGGTGCAGGTCCAAATGCTACAGGCAAAAGAATTCGCCCGCTGATTACACTTTTATCTACTGCTTCTATTAATAGAAGTGAACAAAATAATACGAGTAAAGAGGCAAATTGGCTACACGCAGTTTCAGCCGCCAGTGCTATTGAATTGATTCATAACTTCTCACTTGTGCATGATGATATTCAAGACAATTCTGAATTACGACGTGGCAGAAAAACTGTGTGGACGAAATGGGGTCAACCGATGGCAATTAATGCCGGTGATGCTTTGTTCGTGATTGCTTATCAATCTATTTTAGATTTATCAAAACATTATCCGAATGATATGGTCGTACAAGCATCACAAATTTTGAGTGAGGTTTGTTTGAAGTTGACGCAAGGTCAGTATTTAGATATGGCGTACGAAAATCGTCACGACTTATCAATAGAAGACTACTGGCATGTTATAGGTGGCAAAACCGCTTCCCTACTCTCTGCTTGTACCCATATCGGCTCCCTTCTTGGCTACGCGAAGCCTGAAATTGTCGAGGCGTATCGCCTGTTTGGCTACCATGTAGGCTTGGCATTTCAAGTGCAAGATGATGTTTTGGGAATCTGGGGTGATGAAGCCGTCACGGGTAAATCTGCCGCGAGTGACTTGGTAGAAGGTAAAAATTCTTTGCCAGTATTATTTGCATTAGAAAAAAATGGTGAATTTGCAAAACGCTGGAAGCAATCCCCCATCAAGCCAGAAGAAGTACATGAAATTGCAAATTTGCTTGAAAAAGAAGGCGCGAAAGAATATGCAGAAAAAATTTCAGCCGAACAGACTCAAAAAGCGATGAGTTATGCTGAGCAAGCAAAACCAGATGGCGAAGCAGGTCAATTTTTGCTTGGGCTGGCAAACATGTTGCTGAAACGGAATCAGTAATCCCCGAAGAAAGAGGCGAGATTCTTCGCTACGCTCAGAAT